>NZ_JBHUWD010000011.1:0-90012 GCF_042670205.1 Luteimicrobium sp. NPDC057192
CCCGCCCGAGCAAGCACCTCACGGCTGCTTGCTCGGGCGGGTCTCCGCTTGCTCGGCGGTCCTGCCGGGTCGACGGCGGCTACGCCAGCGCGTCCAGCTCCGCGAGGACCGCGGCGCCGCTCGACATCCCGAGCCGCGTGGCGCCGTGGTCGATCATGGTCAGCGCGTCGGCGAGGGTCCGGATCCCGCCGGACGCCTTGACCCCGAGGCGCCCGCCGACGGTCTCGGACATGATCGACACGGCCCGCGCGGACGCCCCGCCCGCCGGGTGGAAGCCCGTGGACGTCTTGACGAAGTCGGCGCCCGCGGCCACCGAGGCACGGCACGCCTCGACGATCTCGTGGTCCGTCAGCGCGGCGGACTCGATGATGACCTTCAGCACGCGGTCCGCGGGGACGGCGGCCCGGACGGTCTCGATGTCGAGCTGCACGTACTCCCACGCGCCGGCCTTCGCGGCGCCGACGTCGATCACCATGTCGACCTCGTCCGCGCCGTCGGCGACCGAGCGCGCAGCCTCGGCGGCCTTGATCGCGGAGTGGTGCTTCCCGGACGGGAAGCCGCACACGGTCGCGACCTGGAGCGCGGTCCCCTCCGGGCCGGCGTCGGGCACCGTGAGCGGGAGGAACGACGGCGAGACGCACACCGCGTACACGCCGAGCGCGGCCCCCTCGGCGACGAGCGCGTCGACGTCGGCACGGGTCGCCTCGGGCTTCAGGAGGGTGTGGTCGATGAACCGGGCGAGCCCGGCCCGGTCCAGTCCGGTCGAGCCCGACCCGGTGCCGCTCATACCTGCGCTCCTTCGATCTCGGCGTACTTCGGTGCGATGAGGTCCTCGACGAGCCGCCGACGCTCGTCGTGGTGCACGAACGCGTTCCACGCCGCGGTGATGGTGACCTCGTACAGGTCGTCGAGCGTCCAGCCCGCGTCGGCGACCAGGAGCGTCATCTCGCGCGTCATGGACGTGCCGGACTGCAGCCGGTTGTCCGTGTTGAGCGTGACCGCGAACTCGAGCTCGAGCAGCCGCGTGATGGGGTGCTCGGCGATCGACGCGGCTGCGCCCGTCTGGAGGTTCGACGACGGGCACAGCTCGAGCGGGACCTGCCGGTCGCGCACCCACGTCGCGACCCGGCCGAGCGTCGCGAGGGGCTCGGCGTCCTCGTCGCGGTCGCCGCTCGGGTCGAACGCGATGTCCTCGACGATCCGCACGCCGTGCCCGATGCGGGCGGCGCGGCCCAGGTGCACGGCCTGCGAGATCGAGTCCACGCCGTCGGCCTCGCCCGCGTGGATCGTGACGGGGAAGCCCGCGTCGTCGAGCGTCGACCACACGGCCGGGTAGCGGTCCGGCGGGAAGCCGAGCTCGGCGCCCGCGATGTCGAACCCGACGACGGCGCCCGGCGTGTCCGCGAGCGCCCCCTCGACCCGGTTGGCGAGCGCGAGGTCGGCGATCTCCTCCCAGCGGTCGGCGTGACGCATGGCCGTGACGAGCTGGCCGACCCAGATGGTCCGGCCGTCCTTGGCGGCCTCCGCGACGCCCTCGGCGAGGCCCTCGCGCACGGCGTCGACGGTCTCCTGGAGGGTCAGCCCGCCCTGGAGGTGCTGCTCGGGCGCCCACCGCTGCTCGGCGTAGACGACGCCGTCGGCCGCGAGGTCGAGCACGGACTCGCGCGCGACGCGGCGCAGGTGGTCGGCGGTCTGCATGACGGCGATGGTGTGGTCGAACGTCTCCAGGTAGCGGGGCAGCGAGCCCGACGTCGCGGCCTCGACGAACCACGTCCGCAGCGCGTCCGGGTCCGTGGTGGGCAGCTCGTGGCCGGCCTCCGCGGCGAGCTCGACGATGGTCTCGGGCCTCAGGCCCCCGTCGAGGTGGTCGTGGAGCACGACCTTGGGGAGCTGGGCGATCTGGTCGCGCAGGGTCGCCGGGAGGTGCGCCACGCGCTCGTCCTCGCCGAGGTCCGGCACGCTCGTGGCCGCCGGGCTGCTGGGGTTCGTCATGGTCACACGGTAGCGGAGCGGGGCCCTGTCCGGCCGGTCGGGCGGCGCGGGTCCGCGCGGGCGGAGCGGTCAGTCCCGGGCGGGGTCCTCGTCGTCCGGAGGGACCTCGTCCGCCTGCTCGACGACGTCCGCCTCGTCCGCCTCGCCGTCCAGGTCGGGCCGGGGCACGGCGGGCTCGTACTCGTCCTCGTCGAGGGCGTCCGGCTCGGGGAGCCGGCGGTGGCTGAGGTGGTCGACGTCGTCGCGGGTCGGGGCGTCGTCGGGGACGAGCCCCGCGTCGCGCAGCGTCTCGTCGCCGGGCGTGGTGCTCATGGGGGCTCCTCGCGTCGGGGTCGTCCGGACCTTCCCATCGTCCCCCGACTCGCCGTCCCTCGCCGCCTGCACACCCTCCCACTGCGCTGAGTGCGGAGCGGCTCAGGGTCGGGGCAGGAGCGCCCAGACGACGTGCGTCCATCGACCGAGTGCGGCGAGCGGCCGATCCCCCGACCAGAGCTCGTCCGCGAGGACCTGGTGGACCGCTCCGGAGCCGGGCTCGTACACGAGGACGGTCCCCGCGGGGCCGCCGGGCAGTGCGAGGACGACGTGCCGCGGCACGGCGGCGGCGAGCCCGCCCGCGGTGTCGCCGCCCGTGTAGAGCGGGACGGGCACGCCGGCCGACAGGCTCTCGTCGACGCACGCCCGGACGCGCGCCAGGTCGTCCGGGTCGGTGTCGTCGACGACACGGTGCCCGTAGCGCGCGCTCCCCCACCGGGCGGCGCGCGCAGCGGCCCAGGGCGGCGTGCCGAGCGCCCGGGGCCAGGGGACGCCGAGCAGCGCCGTCCGGGTGGTCCGCCGCTGGACGGCGCGCTGCAGCGCGGCGAAGCGGCTCGCGGCGCTCGTCCCGACCGGGCCGTGTTCCAGCCACGCGGCGACCGCCGGGTCGCCGTCCGCCGCGAGCAGCACGAGGACCGCAGCACCGCAGGTCGTGCCGTCCACCTGGACCGCGGGGACCGCCTCGGGGCCGAGGAGCACGGGCCAGGGGGCGGGGGCGACGTCGGCGGAGCGTGCCGCACGGCGTCCGAGCGGGTCGACGACGCGCCGCGCCGACGGGTCGTCGGGCAGCGAGTGCTCCGGTGACCGGGCGTACGGCGGGGCGGGCCGAGCGTCAGGCTCCCCGCGCCCGGCGGGCCCGCGCGCCCAGACCCCGGCGCGCCGCAGCAGGGTGGCGAGCTGCACGGCCGGCGCCCTACCGGACCGCCCGCAGGAGGGCAGCGACGACCCCGAGCACCGCGAGCACGACGACGGCGCCCGCGCCGGGGACGAGCAGGCCCCACGGCCTGCGGTCGGGGCGGGGCCAGCGCCCGTGCCGCGCGAGCATCGCACCGGTCGCCGCGGTGGCGCCCACGAGGACCGCGACGACGGCGAGGCCGGGGTCGCTCTCGCGCAGCCCCGCGAGCGCGAGGACCGCGCAGCCCAGCACGACGCCGAGGGCCGTCCGCTGCCACGCGAGCGCCGTCCGCTCGGCCTGCAGGCCGGGGTCGGAGGGCGGCACCGGGCCGCGGCGGGCTCGTCCCGGCGGGGGCGCGCTCACCGCGTCGACCCGCTCCAGATCGCGTACGCGCCGACGACCGCGGCGAACGTCACGACCCCCACGACGATCACCGGCAGCGCGCTCGGCGGGGGCAGGGGGCGCCCGAGCCGCATCGCGCGCTCGTTGCGTCGCCAGGCCACGAGCGCGTACACGGCGAGGCAGCCACCGCCCACGCACGCGACCGCGGCCACGACGTCGAGCAGCACGGACAGGTCGGCGAACGACGCGAACGACGTCAGCGCGATCCCGCCCGCGACGAGCCCGAGGCCCGTGCGGAGCCACGCGAGCGCGGTCCTCTCGTTGGCGAGGGAGAAGCGCACGTCCGGGTCGGACCCGACGCCGTACACCGACCTCGGGCGACGCTCGTCGCCGGCCGCGTCGGCTGTCTTCGGCGCCCGGGCGTCCGGCTCCGTCACGCCACGCGCTCCAGCACGACGGGCGTGCGCTCGGCGACGAGCCCCACCTCGGCCACGCGGAAGGCGTGCTCGAGCGTCTCGGCGGCACGCCCGAACCGCTCCGGGGTGTCGGTGTGCAGGGTCGCGAGCGGCTGCCCCTCGACGACGACGTCACCCGGCTTGGCGTGCAGCTCGACGCCCGCCCCGGCCTGGACGGTGTCCTCCTTGCGGGCGCGACCCGCACCGAGCCGCCAGGCCGCGACGCCGACCGCGAGCGCGTCGACCTCCGCGAGCACGCCGTCGGCGGGCGCGGTCACGATCTCCGACTCGCGGGCCACGGGGAGCGGCGCGTCCGGGTCGCCGCCCTGCGCGCGGATCATGGCCTTCCACACGTCCATGGCACGGCCGTCGCCGAGCGCTGCCCGCACCTCGTCCTCGTCCTGCGGGCGACCGGCGCCCGCGAGCATCTCGACCGCCAGCGCGACCGTGAGGTCGACGACGTCGGACGGCCCCCCGCCGGCCAGGACCTCGACCGACTCGCGCACCTCGAGGGCGTTGCCGGCGGTGAGCCCGAGCGGCGTCGACATGTCGGTCAGGAGCGCGACCGTGCGCACGCCCGCGTCCGTGCCCAGGTCGACCATGGTCCGGGCGAGCTCGCGGGCGTCGTCGGCGGACTTCATGAACGCGCCCGACCCGACCTTGACGTCGAGCACGAGCGCGCCCGTGCCCTCGGCGATCTTCTTGCTCATGATCGAGCTCGCGATGAGCGGGATCGCCTCGACGGTCCCGGTGACGTCGCGCAGCGCGTAGAGCTTGCGGTCGGCGGGCGCGAGGCCCGAGCCGGCCTGGCAGATCACGGCCCCGACGGACCCGAGCTGCGCCATCATCTCGTCGTTGCTGAGGGCCGCGCGCCAGCCGGGGATCGACTCGAGCTTGTCGAGCGTCCCGCCCGTGTGGCCGAGCCCGCGGCCCGACAGCTGCGGCACCGCCACCCCGAACGACGCGACGAGCGGCGCGAGCGGCAGCGTGATCTTGTCCCCGACGCCGCCGGTCGAGTGCTTGTCGGCGGTCGGACGGTCGAGGCCCGAGAAGTCCAGGCGTTCGCCGCTCGCGATCATCGCGGACGTCCACCGGGAGATCTCCTCCCGGTCCATGCCGTTGAGCAGGATCGCCATCGCGAGCGCCGCCATCTGCTCCTCGGCGACGACGCCCCGGGTGTAGGCGTCCACCACCCAGTCGATCTGCGCGCCCTCGAGGCGCTGCCGGTCACGCTTGGCGCGGATGACGTCGACGGCGTCGAATCGTTCGGTCGTGCCGGGGGTGCTCATTACTCTCCTTGGCGCAGGTCGTCCGGCCCGAACGCGTCGGGCAGGACCTCGGTCATCGGGCGGACGCCGGACACGGTCTCGACGAGGAGCTCCGGGCCGCCGTGCTCCCACAGGAGCTGGCGGCAGCGCCCGCAGGGCATGATGACGCGCCCGGCGCCGTCGACGCACGTGAACGCGACGAGCCGCCCTCCACCGCCGACGACGAGCGCCGACACGAGCGAGCACTCGGCGCACAGCGTCACGCCGTACGCCGCGTTCTCGACGTTGCAGCCGACGACGACGCGGCCGTCGTCCACGATCGCCGCCGCGCCCACGGGGTAACCCGAGTAGGGCGCGTAGGCGCGGTGCATGACGGCGGTCGCCTCGGCGCGCAGCGCGTCCCAGTCGACCGGACCCGAGGCCGCAAGGGGCTGCTCGCTCACTCTCACTCCTTGACGTACGGCTCGCCGTCGGCCGCCGGGGCGCGCACGCGCCCGACGAGCCCGGCGACGGCGAAGATCGTCACCACGTACGGCAGCATCAGCATGAACTGGTTGGGGATCGCGGTGCCGAGGACGCCGAGCACCTGCTGCAGCTTGTCGGAGAAACCGAACAGCAGCGCGGCGCCGAGGGCGCCCCACGGCGACCAGCGGCCGAGGATCATCGCGGCGAGCGCGATGTAGCCCTTGCCGGCCGTCATCTCCTGCGAGAACGCGCCCACGGAGCCGACCGTGAAGAACGCGCCGCCGAGCCCGGCGACCATCGAGCCCAGGAGCACGTTGCCCCAGCGGGTCCGGTTCACGTCGATGCCGACGGTGTCGGCGGCCGCGGGGTACTCACCGACCGCGCGCACGCGCAGGCCCCAGCGGGTCCGGAACAGCGCGATCGCGACGACGACGATCGCGACGTAGAGCAGGTAGACGAGCAGCGTCTGCCGGAAGAGCACCGGACCGATCACGGGGATGTCGCCGAGCACGGGGATCGCGAGCGTGGGCAGGCGCGGCGGGCTGTTGAGCGTCGCCGCGTTCTCCTTGAGCACCGACGAGTACAGGAAGCTCGTCAGGCCGACCGCGAAGACGTTGAGGACGACGCCGACGATGATCTGGTTGACGTGGTACTTGACGGTGAAGAGCGCGAGGAGCGCGCCGATGACGAGCCCCGCGACGGGTGCCGCGACGAGACCGAGGTAGGCGTTCGAGACGATCGACGCGAACACCGCCGCGCCGAACGCACCCGTGAGGAGCTGGCCCTCGATCGCGATGTTCACGACGCCGGCCCGCTCGCCGATGAGGCCGCCGAGCGCGCCGAACGCGAGGGGCACGGCGAGGAAGAGCGACCCCGCCAGCAGGGACACGAGCGACGTCGACTTCCCCGCGACGGCCCAGGTGAGGAACGCGAGCACCCACAGCACCGCGAACACGATGGGGACCCAGCGACCCACCCGGCGTGCGCGGGACACGCACCAGCCGGCGTACGCGGCGACGAGGAGCGCCAGGACCGACAGGACGACGGCCGTCGCCTTGGACGGGACCGTGACGGGACCGAGGTGCACGAAGTCGCTCGACGTCGACAGGCCGAACGTCGTCTCACGGCCCCCCGCGGGGAGCAGGCCGAACAGCACCAGGGCGAGCAGCCCGAGCACGCCGAGCGTGATCGGCAGCCGCCAGGCCTTGCCCGTGACGGCGCCGGGAGCTGCGACGACGGGCGAGCCGATGGGCTCGAGGGTGGCGGCGCTCATGCGCGGGCTCCCTTCGCTTCGGTGCGCGGCGCCGGCAGGCGGAAGATGGCCCGCACGAGCGGCGGTGCCGCGATGAACAGGACGACCAGCGACTGGATCACGAGCACCAGGTCGATCGGGGTGCCCGTGGCGGCCTCCATCGACCTGCCGCCGACGTCGAGCGCCGCGTACAGGAGGCCTGCGAAGAAGATGCCGAGCGGCTTCGACCGGCCCAGCAGGGCGACGGTGATCGCGTCGAAGCCGAGCGACCCGGCGATGCCGCCCGTGAGCGACTTCTCGGTGCCGAGCACCTGCACCGCGCCGGCGAGGCCGGCGAGCGCCCCCGAGACCGCCATGACGGCGATGAACGTCGTCGCGACCCCGATGCCCGCGTTGCGCGACGCGTTCGGGTTGGACCCGACCGCGCGGAACCGGAAGCCCCACGTCGACCGCGTCATGAGCCACCACACGAACACCGACGCGAGGATCGCGGCGAGGAAGCCCGCGTTGAGGCGGAACTGGTCGCCCAGGAGGAGCGGCAGGTTCGCGTTCGGCCCGACCGCGGGGCTCTTCGGCTGGTTGGACCCGGCCTGCGTGAAGAACCGCGTCGTCAGCAGGTAGGCGAGCAGGTACAGCGCGACGTAGTTGAGCATGATCGTGACGATCACCTCGTGCGCGCCGGTGCGGGCACGGAGCACGCCGGCGATCGACGCCCAGATCGCGCCGCCCAGGATGCCGCCGACGATCGCGACGATCACGTGGACGACGACCGGCAGGTGCCAGGTGAACCCGATGTAGCCGGCGAACGTCGCGCCGAGGATGACCTGCCCCTGGGCGCCGATGTTGAACAGTCCCGCGCGGAACGCGACCGCCACGCCCAGCGCCGCGATGATGAGCGGCGTCGCGACCGTCATGGTCTCGGTGAGCGGATGGAACACCGTCGTGAAGTTCCAGCCGCGGTCGTTGACGACGGCGCCACGGAACATCGCGACGTACGAGTCGCGGACCGCCTCCCAGGCCGCCGAGAAGAAGTCGCCCGGCTTGGAGAAGAAGTAGCTGAGCGTCGACGTCACGGAGTCCGTCGTGAAGACGATCAGGATCGCTCCGATCACGAGCGCGAGCACGAAGGCGAGCACGGTCACGCCGAAGCTGCCGGTCGCGATGTCCCGCAGCGTCCGCGACGCGCGCGCCTCCCCCGACTCCGTGGGCGGAGCCTCGGGCTGCGAGGGCCCGCGGCCGGTCAGGTCGGCGCCGGGCTCGGGCGCGACGGCTTCGCGACCGGGTTCCGGGGCGCCTGCGGGCTCGTCCGGCTGGCTCACTGCGGGGCTCCTGTCTCGTGCGTGTGCTCGTCGGCGAGCTGGTCGAGCTCGGTCTCGGTGGCCTGCTCGTGCGCCTCCTCGGCGCCCGCGCCCGCCATCATGAGGCCCAGCACGGCGCGCGGGGTGTCGGCAGGGACGATCCCGACGATCGTGCCGCGGTACATCACGGCGATCCGGTCGGCGAGCGCCGCGACCTCGTCGAGCTCGGTGGACACGATCACCACCGGGGTCCCGTGGTCGCGCTCCGCGACGATCCGCTGGTGCAGGAACTCGATGGACCCGACGTCGACGCCGCGCGTCGGCTGGCTCGCGACGAACACCTTGAGGGGGCGCGACAGCTCGCGCGCCATGACGACCTTCTGCTGGTTGCCGCCCGACAGGCGCCCGACCTCCTGGCCCGGCCCCTGCGTGCGGATGTCGTACTCCTCGATGCGCTCCCGGGCGTTCTTGCGGATCGCTCCGAGGTCGAGCGCGATGCCGCGCGCGAAAGGCTTGCGGTCGTGCAGGTCGAGGACGAGGTTCTCGGCGACCGTGAAGTCGAGGACGAGCCCGTCGACCGTGCGGTCCTCGGGGACGAACCCGACGCCGGCGTCGAGGATCTCGTGCGGGCTCAGCCCGACGAGCTCGCGCCCCTCGAGCCGGATGGACCCGGTCGCGGGCAGCAGCCCGACGACGGCCTCGCTGAGCTCGGTCTGGCCGTTGCCCTGGACGCCCGCGACGGCGAGGATCTCGCCGCGCGCGACCGAGAAGCTCACGTCGTCGACGACGGCGATGCCGTTCGCGTCGCGCACGGTGAGGTGCTCGACCTGGAACGTCTCCTCGCCGGGCTCGGCAGGCGTCTTGTCGACGCCGAGGCTGACCGCGCGGCCGACCATCATGGCGGCGAGCTCGGTCTCCGCGGCGTCGGGCGACGCGGAGCCCACGACGGCGCCGCGGCGGATCACCGTGATGACGTCCGCGACGGCCTTCACCTCGCGCAGCTTGTGGGTGATGAAGACGATCGACGTGCCCTGGGCCTTGAGCTCGCGCATGATCGCGATGAGCTCGTCGGTCTCCTGCGGCGTCAGCACCGCGGTCGGCTCGTCGAGGATGAGGACCCTCGCGTCGCGGACGAGCGCCTTGACGATCTCGACGCGCTGCTGCACGCCGACCGGCAGGTCCTCGACGACGGCGTCCGGGTCGAGCCCGAACCCGAACCGGTCGGACAGCTCGCGGACGGTGCGGCGCGCGGCGTCGAGGTCGAGGAGGCCGCCACCGCGCGTCGGCTCGTGGCCGAGCATGACGTTCTCGGCGACCGTGAAGACCGGCACCAGCATGAAGTGCTGGTGGACCATGCCGATCCCGGCGGCCAGCGCGTCGCCCGGGCCCTTGAACGCGACGGCCTCGTCGTCGACGAGGATCTCGCCCTCGTCGGCCTTGTACAGACCGAACAGGACGTTCATGAGGGTGGACTTGCCGGCCCCGTTCTCGCCGAGCAGGGCGTGGACCTGTCCGGGCTCGACGACGAGGTCGATGTGGTCGTTCGCGACGAGCGGTCCGAACCGCTTGGTGATGCCGCGCAGCTCCAGCTTCACCGCCGGGCCTCCTTCAGGTGTGGGCGCGGGCCGACACGCGTCGGCAGCCTCACGCTAGCCATCTCGCGTCTCTCGCGCGCGTGGACGGCGACGGGCCGGGACCCGCAGGGGCCCCGACCCGTCGCCTGGTCGTCACCGGGTCGTCAGCTCACTTGGGGGAGCTGGGCGAGGTGACCTTGATCTTGCCGTCGATGATGTCCTGCTGGAGCTGGGTGATCTTGTCCTTGAGGTCCTGCGGGACCTTGGAGTCGAAGTCGTGGAACGGCGCGAGGCCTACACCTTTGTTCTCGAGCGTCCCGACGTACGGGTCGTTGGAGAAGCTCCCGTCCTTGGTCGTCTTGACGACGTCCTCGACCGAGGCGCCGATCTCCTTGACGACCGACGACAGGATGATGCTCGCGGAGTCCGGGTTGGACACGGCGCCGTCGGAGTCGACCCAGATGACCGACACGCTCTTGCCGCTCGAGTTCGCGTCCTTCGCCGCGGCGAGGGTGCCCGCGCCCACGGGGCCGGCGACCGGGAGGACGATGTCCGCGCCCTGGTCGATGAAGGTCTTGGTGAGCTCCTGGCCCTTCGACTGGTCCTCGAAGTCGCCCGTGAAGGAGCCGTTCTGCTTCGCGACGTCCCAGCCGAGCACCTTGACGCTCTTGCTGTTGTCCTCGTTGTACTTCGCGACGCCGTCGGCGAAACCGTCCATGAAGATCGTGACGGTCGGGATCTTGATGCCGCCGTACGTGGCGACGGTCCCCGTCTTGCTCATGCCCGCGGCGAGGTAGCCGGCGAGGTACGCGGCCTGCGCGGTGTCGAAGCTGATCGGCTTGACGTTGTCGAGCGTGATCGTCTTGCCGTTCGCGTCCTGGGCGGTCGAGTCGACGATCGCGAACTTGGTGTCGGCGTTGGTCTTGGCCGCGTCACCGGTCGCGGTGGCGAGCAGGAACCCGACCGTGATGATCAGGTTGCAGTTCTGCTGGACCATGTTCGAGATGTTCGGCGCGAAGTCGGACTCCTGCTTGGACTCCGCGGTCGCGATCTGGATCCCCAGGTCCGACTCGGCCTTCTTCAGGCCGTCGTACCCGGACTCGTTGAACGACTTGTCGTTGAAGCCACCCGAGTCGGACACCATGCAGGCCTTGAAGTTGCTGGCCCCCTTGGTCCCGGTGCCCGTGCCGTTGTCGTCGCCCGGCGCCTGGCCGCAGGCCGCGAGCGCCAGGGCGCCGGCCACGGCCAGCGCGCCCAGCTTCATGAACCTCTTCGATGTCGACACTGTCGAACCCCTCCGTCGTCGTGCTGTCCTGAGACTCCCCCGCCCCAGGTTCCGGGGCGTGCCGGGCCGGCGCGCACGTCGTCGGGCGCCCCGGCCGCGGGTCTTCAGGTGAACTCTAAGCATCACCGACGCCCGTGCACGTTACCGGCGGGTAACAGCGCAGGTACCGATACCAAAGTGTGACGAACGGGGGCCCTCAGAGGGTCGCCGTTCGGGCCAGGAGCCCCATGCCGACGCCGATCGCGCGCTCGTCGACCTCGAGGTCGCCCTGGTGCAGGTCGAACGTCCGGACGCCGGGCGTCCGCGTGCCGAGCCGCGCCATCGCCCCCGGGACCTGCGTGAGGTACCAGGCGAAGTCCTCGCCGCCCAGCGACTGCTCCGTGAGGAGGACGGCGTCGGGGCCGTGGAGGTCGCGGGCGGCCGCCTCGAGCCGCGCGGTGCAGGCCTCGTCGTTGTCCACGGGCGGGACCCCGCGCACGTGCTCGAGGTCGACCTCGACGTCGTACGGCGCGACGACCTGCTGCACGGCCTCGTCGAGGACCTCGCCCGCGCGCTCCCAGGCGTTCACGTCGAGGCACCGCAGCGTCCCGGCGACCGTCCCCGTGCCGGGGATCGCGTTGTGCGCGACGCCCGCGTGCACCGCGCCCCACGTGAGGTTGACGCCCGAGCGCGGGTCGAGGCGCCGTCCGAGCACGGCGGGCACCTGGGTGATGACCTGCCCGAGCGCGTAGACGACGTCGCCCGTGAGGTGCGGGCGCGAGGTGTGCCCCCCGGGCGAGGTGATGGTGACGCTGATCGCGTCGGACGCCGACGTGATCGGGCCGATACGGGTGCCCACCTGCCCGACGTCGATCTTCGGCTCGGCGTGCACCGCGAAGATCCGCTGCACGCCGTCCAGCCCGCCCTGCTCGACGACGTCGAGCGAGCCCCCGGGCATGACCTCCTCGGCCGGCTGGAAGATCAGCCGCACGGGGCGCGGCAGCAGGCCGTCGGCGTGCAGCCGGGCGAGCACGAGCCCGGCCCCGAGGACGACCGCCGTGTGGACGTCGTGGCCGCACGCGTGCGCGACGCCCGGGACCGTCGACGCGAACGGGAGACCGCAGGCGTCGTCGAGCGGCAGCGCGTCGATGTCGGCGCGCAGCGCGACCGCGGGCACCGTGGCACCGAACGCGTGCGGGCCGGTCCGACCCACGTCGCACACGAGGCCCGAACCCTCGAGGAGCCGGGGCTCGAGCCCTGCGGCGCGCAACCGGTCGGCGACGACACGCGTGGTCCGGACCTCCGTGCGGGCGAGCTCGGGGTGGGCGTGGACGTCGCGGCGGAGCGCGACGAGCTCGGGCTCGAGCTCGCTGACGAGCGCGGCGATCCGGTCCGGCAGCGACTCCCCCGGCGTGCCCTGGGTCTCCGGCGCCGCTTGGGTCTCCCGCGCGACCTGCTCCCGCGGCGCGGTCACAGCAGGTCGTCCAGACCGCGCTCGTGCAGCTCCTGCACGACGTCCTTGACCTGCTGCGCACGGGCGCGCGTGGTCACGAGGAGCGCGTCGGGGGTGTCGACGACGACGACGTCGTCGAGCCCGAGCACCGCGATGGGCCTGCCGGCGGCCGGGACGAGCACCGAGCCCGCCGACTCGACGCGCACGACGTTCGCCTCGTCGCCGAGGATCTTGGTCCCGGTGCCGTCGAGCGACGGCAGCAGCGCGGCGAGCGAGTTGAAGTCGCCGACGTCGTCCCAGCCGAACGTCCCGGGCACGACGGCGACCCCGCCCTCGGCCGCGACGGGCTCGGCGACCGCGTGGTCGATCGCGATCTTCTCCAGGCCCGGCCAGGTCGCCTCGAGGACCGCGTCGCGCTCCGGGGTGTCCCACGCCTGCGCCACGCGGACCAGCCCGTCGTGGAGCGCCGGCCGCAGGCGCTGCAGGTGGCCCAGCAGCACGGAGGTGCGCACGAGGAACATGCCCGCGTTCCAGCGGTACTCGCCGGTCGCGAGGTAGGTGCGGGCCGTCGCGGCGTCGGGCTTCTCGGTGAAGCCGACCGCGTGCAGCGCGGTGGGCGCCCCCTCGACGCCGAGCGACGCGCCGCTGCGGACGTACCCGAAGGCCGTCGAGGGGCGCGACGCCGCGATGCCGACCGTCACGACGAAGCCCGCCCGGGCCGCCTCGACGCCCTCGCGCACCGCGCGCTCGAACGCGTCCGGACCGGTGATGACGTGGTCGGCCGCGAACGACCCGAGGACGACGTCCCCGTGCCGCTGCTGGAGGATCGCCGCGGCGAGCCCGATGGCCGCCATGGAGTCGCGCGGCGAGGGCTCGGCGACCACGGCGTCGTCGGGCAGCTCGGGCAGCTGCTCCTTCGCGGCGGCGACGTGCGCGCGCCCCGTGACGAGGACGACGTTGCCCCGCCCGGCCAGCGGCTCGAGCCGGTCGACGGTCGCCTGGAGGAGGGACCGGCCGGACCCGGTGAGGTCGTGGAGGAACTTCGGGGCGCCCGCTCGTGACAAGGGCCACAGGCGGGTTCCGGCACCTCCCGCGGGGACGACGGCGTAGAAGCCGGGGATCGGGCTGGCGCCGGTCTCGCCGGTGGGCAGGGGCTGGGGCATGCCCCGAGTCTAGTGAGCGCGGACCCTGTGCGATGCGTCACAAAACCTTCACGATCGGGCCTCGAGGCGCCGTCGTCGGCGCTCGGACCTGGCGTCGTGTCATTACAGTGGGGCGCAGTGGGGTGGTGTCCGGACCTCGTCCCGACGATGCGTTCGACGGTCACGGCTGCCGCTCACCGAGAGCTCATCCAGCCCTCGGACGAACTCGCCACAGGAGGCCCCCGAAGTGCCCAGTGCACCTGCAGGCACGCTGTACCGCGGCCACGAAGGCATGTGGTCCTGGGTCGCGCACCGCGTGACCGGCGTGCTGATCTTCTTCTTCCTTCTCGTGCACGTGCTCGACACGGCGCTCGTGCGCGTCTCGCCCGAGGCGTACAACGACGTCATCGGGACGTACAAGAACCCGATCATGGGCCTCGGCGAGGCAGGCCTCGTCGCCGCCATCGTCTTCCACGCCTTCAACGGCATCCGGATCATCCTCGTGGACTTCTGGGCCAAGGGCCCCAAGTACCAGAAGCGGATGCTCTGGATCGCGCTCGCGCTGTGGGTCGTCGCGATGGCCGGCTTCCTGCCGCGTCACCTCATGAACGTCTTCGGGGGGAACTGACATGGCCGACACCGCCACCGAGGCCCAGGCCTCCGCACCCGAGATCGCGGCCCCCCGCGACCGGTACAAGCGGAAGAAGACCACGCGCGGCAACTACGAGCTCTACTCGTGGGTGTTCATGCGCGCGTCGGGCGTGCTGCTCATCGTCCTCATCTTCGGCCACCTCTTCGTCAACCTCATGGTCGGCGACGGCGTGCACGCGATCGACTTCGCGTTCGTCGGCGGCAAGTGGTCCTCGCCGTTCTGGCAGGTCTGGGACCTGCTCATGCTCTGGCTCGCCATGTTCCACGGCACCAACGGCGTCCGCACCGTCATCAACGACTACGCGGAGCGCGACGGCGTGCGCATGACCCTCAAGGTCCTGCTGTACCTCGCGGCCGTGATCACCGTGGTGCTCGGCACCCTGGTCATCTTCACCTTCTCCCCCTGCCCGCACGGCGCACCCGCGGACCTCGTGCCGGCCTTCTGCTCGGCCTGAGCAGCAGCAACCCACGGGACCCCCGAACACTCGCCAAGGAGGCATCGGCACCGATGCAGACCCACCAGTACGACGTCGTCATCGTCGGCGCGGGCGGCGCCGGGATGCGCGCAGCGCTCGAGGCCTCGGGCCGCGCGCGGACGGCCGTCATCTCGAAGCTCTACCCCACGCGCTCCCACACCGGCGCCGCGCAGGGCGGCATGTGCGCCGCCCTCGCGAACGTCGAGGAGGACAACTGGGAGTGGCACACCTTCGACACGGTCAAGGGCGGCGACTACCTCGTCGACCAGGACGCGGCCGAGGTCATGGCCAAGGAGGCCATCGACGCCGTGCTCGACCTCGAGCACATGGGCCTGCCGTTCAACCGCACCCCCGAGGGCAAGATCGACCAGCGCCGGTTCGGCGGCCACACCCGCAACCACGGCGAGGCCGCCGTGCGCCGCGCGTGCTACGCCGCGGACCGCACGGGCCACATGATCCTGCAGACGCTCTACCAGAACTGCGTGAAGCAGAACGTCGAGTTCTACAACGAGTTCTACGTCCTCGACCTGCTCGTCGACCACGACCTGTCCGCGGGCCACGTGCCCGACGGGGAGGAGGTCAACGCGACGGGCGTCGTCGCGTACGACCTGGCGACCGGCGAGATCCACGTCTTCCAGGCGAAGTCGATCGTCTTCGCGACCGGCGGCGCGGGCAAGATCTTCAAGACCACCTCGAACGCGCACACCCTCACGGGTGACGGCATGGCGCTCGCGCTGCGCCGCGGCTTCCCGCTCGAGGACATGGAGTTCTTCCAGTTCCACCCGACCGGCCTCGCCGGGCTCGGCATCCTCCTGTCGGAGGCCGCCCGCGGCGAGGGCGCGATCCTGCGCAACTCCGAGGGCGAGCGCTTCATGGAGCGCTACGCGCCGACCATCAAGGACCTCGCGCCGCGCGACATCGTCGCCCGCTCGATGGCGAACGAGGTCCGCGAAGGCCGCGGCGCCGGGCCGAACAAGGACTACGTCCTGCTCGACCTGACCCACCTCGAGCCCGCCCACATCGACGCGAAGCTCCCGGACATCACCGAGTTCGCGCGCACCTACCTGGGCGTCGAGCCGTACACCGAGCCGGTCCCCGTCTACCCGACGGCGCACTACGCGATGGGCGGCATCCCGACCAACATCCAGGCCGAGGTGCTCCGCAACGACCAGGACGTCGTCAAGGGTCTCTACGCGGCCGGCGAGGTCGCGTGCGTGTCCGTGCACGGCTCGAACCGCCTGGGTACGAACTCGCTCCTCGACATCAACGTGTTCGGCAAGCGCGCGGGCCGCGCCGCCGCCGAGTACGCGCTGACCGCCGAGTTCCACGAGCTCCCCGAGGACCCGGCGGCGCGCGTCGTCGCGGAGCTCGAGGGCATGCGGTCCCGGCCGGACGGCGAGCGGGTGGCCGACCTGCGCAAGGCGCTGCAGGAGACCATGGACCGCAACGCCCAGGTCTTCCGTACGGGCGAGTCGCTCACCGAGGCCCTCGACGACGTCCGGGCCCTGCAGAAGCGCTACCGCAACGTGTCGGTCCAGGACAAGGGCCGCATGTTCAACACGGACCTCCTCGAGGCCATCGAGCTGGGCTTCCTGCTCGACGTCGCCGAGGTCACCGTGGTCGCGGCGCTCAACCGGAAGGAGTCGCGCGGCGGGCACTTCCGCGAGGACTTCCCGCAGCGCGACGACGCCAACTACATGAAGCACACGATGATCTACCGTCGGCCGCTCACCCTGGAGGGCGAGGCCGCCGAGGTCTTCGACGGCTCGGACGAGTACTTCTCGCACGCCGAGGAGTTCGACGACTACCAGGTGGTGCTCGGCTCGAAGCCGGTCACCGTCACCCGCTACCAGCCGATGGAGCGTAAGTACTGATGACTGCCCTCGCTGACCGCCCCACCGACGCCGAGCCCGAGGCCGGCGCCATCCCGAGCTTCGACGTCACGCTGCGGATCCGTCGGTACCTGCCCGAGTCGACGCACGGCGACGAGTCGTACTGGGACGAGTTCACCGTCACGGTGCACGGCACGGACCGCGTGCTCGACGCGCTGCACCAGATCAAGTGGGACCACGACGGCTCGCTGACGTTCCGCCGGTCGTGCGCGCACGGCGTGTGCGGCTCGGACGCCATGCGCATCAACGGCCGCAACCGGCTCGCGTGCAAGACGCTCCTCAAGGACGTCAACCCCGACAAGCCGATCACGATCGAGCCCATCAAGGGCCTCCCGGTCGTCAAGGACCTCGTGGTCGACATGGAGCCGTTCTTCGCCTCCTACCGCGAGATCATGCCGTTCCTCGTGACCGACGGACACACGCCGACCACGGAGCGCCTGCAGTCCGCCGAGGACCGCGCCCGCTTCGACGACACCACCAAGTGCATCCTGTGCGCCGCGTGCACGAGCTCGTGCCCGGTGTTCTGGAACGACGGCCAGTACTTCGGCCCCGCGGCGATCGTCAACGCGCACCGGTTCATCTTCGACAGCCGTGACGACGGGGCCGCCCAGCGCCTCGAGATCCTCAACGACAAGGAGGGCGTGTGGCGCTGCCGCACGACCTTCAACTGCACCGAGGCCTGCCCGCGCGGCATCGAGGTCACCAAGGCGATCCAGGAGGTCAAGCGGGCGATGATCACCCGCGCCTTCTGAGCCTTCCCGGGCGCAGCCTCCCGACGAGGCGCGACCACCACGACGAGCGGCCGTCCTCCTGCGGGGGGCGGCCGCTCGTCGTCGTGCCGGCCTCCTGCGCAGGCGACAGGCCGCTGCGCACCCGGGACTCGCGCGGGCGGGCGCCCGCGACGTACCGGACCGTCCCCGGGGTCCCCGACGCGTCGCCCGCGCTCGCGAGCCGCGCGACGTCGGCCGGCCCGGCGAGCCTCGCGGCGCGGCGCGGGTAGACGTCGTCCGGGGCCGGGTCGGACAGCCACGCCGCGACGAGGAGGAGAACGCGCGCGACGAAGTTGACGAGCAGAAGCACGGTCACGATCGCGGCGAACGAACCGAGGAGCGCGTTCCTCGACGCGCTCCCGACGATCACGCTCGTCCCGAGGTATCGCAGGCCGCCGAGGAGGACGGCCGCGACCACCGAGCCGCGCAGCGTGTCGCCCCACCCCGCGCGCGACCCGCCGAGCACGCGCAGCACGTACACCACGACCAGCACGTCGATCACGCCCGCCACGGCGAAGCCCAAGGCCGCGACGAGCCCGCTGACGCTCTCGGGCAGGCCCAGCGTCCGCACCAGCCAGGACGACGCCGACGTCGCGACGACGCTGACCGCCGACGACGCGACGATCGCCACGAGCAGCACCACGAAGGCGCTGAGGTCCTTGGCCTTGCCGACCACGAAGTTCACGGGCTCGAGCGCGAGCCCGAGCATGATGCGCACCGCGCCCCGCAGCGCGCTCATGAACGACGTGGCCGTCCACAGCAGGACCAGCGCCGCGACCACGCCCGCGACGGAGCTGGCGCTCAGGAGCAGGTCGTCGGGCTTGATCGCTCCGCCGCTTCCGTCGCCGACGTCGATCAGCCCGGGGACCGCCGTGTTGATCTCGTCGAGCAGGTCGTTGCGGAGCTGCTCGTTCCCGCCCAGCACGGCCATGAAGATCGTGTACCCGATCGCGAGGGCCGCGAACAGCGCGAACAGCGCCGTGTAGGCGAGCCCGCCGCAGAGCAGCGCGCCGCGCGAGACGTTGAAGCGCGCGAGGGCGCGCCCGAGCCGGGTCTTCTTCCACCAGGCGAGCACCGCCTCCTGGCGGTGGACGGCGGTCGCCACCATCCGGGCCGTGGGCGACGGGACGAATCCCGGGAGCCACGACGGCCGGGCGGCGGACACCGGGCGCCCGAGGAGGGCGACCTGGAGCTCACGGGCCGACCGGCCGAGCGTGCGGCGAGAAGAGGGGGAGGACGGTCCGCCGGTCCGTGGTGTCGCGCCGTGCGGTCGCCCGCCCGCGACCCGCGACCCGCGGGCTCCGTCGTCGGGCCACGCCGCGTCCGACCCGGGGCGCGTGCGGCGTACGACCTGGCGACCCATGGCCCGACCTTAGAGTCTGACCGGCCCGCGCGCGCTGCGGCTCAGCCGATGGGCGCGCCGCCGAGCGCGAATCCGCGCACCGGCCGCCACACGCCGTCGTCGCCGTGCTCGTACAGGTGCACCTCGTCGACCTCGAACGTCGCCTCGTAGTCGGCCATGCCGTCGAACGCGGCGTCCAGGAGGTCGTCCGAGACCTCGTGGGCGACCGTCACGTGGGGGTGGTAGTTGAACCGCAGCGGGAAGTCGAGCGGGCCCGTCCGGACCGCGGCCTCGAGGCGCTCGCACTCGGCGATCCCGACGGCGACCTGCGCGAAGACCACCGGCGAGACCGGGCGGAATGTCCCGGCCCCGCGGAGCACGACGTGGAACGACTCCTGGCTGGCGGCCGCCTTGGCGAGGTGCTCGATCGCGTCGTCGAGCGCGTCGCGCTCGAGGACGCTCGGCCCGAGGACGGTGATGTGCGGCGGGATCGCGTCTGCCTGCGGGTCCCCGAAACGGCGGCGGGCCTCGCCCAGCTCAGGTCCGAACGGTGCGGGCACCGCGATCGCGACACCGATGCGCACCTGTGCGTCCGTCCGGTCCGGTAGGTTCGGCATCCCCACATTCTGACAGGCCCGCGGCCCGGTCCCGAAACCCGGGCGGCGGTCCGCCCGGCCGGAAGCCTCTCCCACGCTCAGGTCGCCTCGTCGTCCCACGGGACGGGGCCGGAGCCCGCGACGTAGGTCGACCCCGCCCGGAACGGCATGGAGGCCGCCGGGTCGAGGGCGGGCGGCTGTGCGGCCGGCCCGTCGACCGGGCGGGAGCCGGCAGGGACGCCCGCGTGCGCCGCGGTGGCACCGGCGTCGGCGGCACCCCCCAGCCCGACCGCCTTGGCGACGTCCGAGAACGTGCCGCGGGTGTCGTCGTCGAGCAGGGCGTCCCGCACGATGCGGCGCGGGTCGTAGCGGCGCGGGTCGAGCGCCTGCCAGTCCACGCCGGCGCCCTCGCCGAGCTCCTCGTCGAGGCGCGTGCGGGTCGAGGACACGAACTCCCGGCCGCGCTTCACGAGGCGCGCGAGCTGCTCGGCGTAACCGGGCAGCCGCTCGGGCCCGATCACGATCACGGCCACGACGAGGAGGACGAGCCATTCCCCGCCGTTGATGTCGAACACGTCCGCCAGGGTACCGTCCGGACCTGGGACGCTCGGCGCGCCCGCCGCGGCGCAGACCGGCCGCCCGTCTCCCCGCGCCGTACCGTCCGTGCGGGGATTCCCGCGGAGATCTGCGGGCGAGATGCCCGAGAAGTCCATGCGCTCCCGATCCTGCGGTCCCCGGCCGCCGTCACCCCGTCCCGGTAGCATCGCCGTGGCACCTGCGCCGCACGCGCGCCGCAGGCAGGAGGCCGGCGGCGCGCCCGCCAGGCGGAGTGCGGGAGGTCACCATCACGGGCGAGCGGATGGGTGGTCCGGGGGGCAGGGACCGGACGGGCACCGAGAGATCCGGCACGACGGCGGCGACCCCGGACGCGTCCGGGCGGGCGCTCTCCTGGACCTACTGCGAGGAGTTCGTCCCCGAGGACGAGCACCAGCTCCGTGCCCGCGAGCTCGCCCTGGAGCTCGACCGTCCGACCATCCTTCCCGGCGCGGGCAGCGTGCTGCGCCTCCTCGCCGCGGCGCTCCAGGCGCGCTCGGTCGTGGAGATCGGTACCGGCACGGGCATCGGCGCGCTCTGGCTCCTGGGCGGCATGCCGGACGACGGCGTCCTCACGACCATCGACCCCGAGGTCGCGCTCCAGCGCGCCGCCAAGCAGATCCTCACCGGCGCGGGCGTGCGACCGTCGCGGTTGCGCGCGATCGCGGGCCGTCCGGCCGACGTCCTCCCCCGCCTCGCCGACGGCGCCTACGACCTGGTGCTCGTGGCCGGCGACGTGCACGGGTACCCGTTGGCCGTCGAGGAGGGCCTGCGGCTGCTGCGCCCGGGCGGCGTCCTCGCGGTCGACGCCGCACTCGCCCGCGACAAGGTCGCGAACCCCGCGCGGCGCGACGAGCTGACCACGCTCGTCCGCGACGTGGGCCGCACCGTCCGCGACGACGACCGGCTGCTGCCGGCCCTCCTGCCCTCGGGCGACGGCCTGCTGCTCGGCGTCCGCCGCTGACCCGCGCCGCATCCCCGCTCGGGCGCGACCGGCGTCAGGGCTCGAGCAGGTCGAGCGCTTCGAGCAGGAGTCTCGCGCCGAAGCCCGTGGCCCCCTCGACGACCTCGTGCCGGCTGCCCGTCGCGCGCGCCGGGCCGGCGACGTCGAGGTGGACCCACGGGACGCCACCGGTGAACGCGCGCAGGAAGAGCGCCGCAGTCACGGAGCCCGCGCCACCCGGCGGGTGGGCGGGCACGTTCCGGAGCGCGGCGACGTCGGAACGCAGCGCGTCCTCGTAGTCGGCGACCAGCGGCATCCGCCACACGGGCTCCCCGGTCCGGGCCGCGGCCTGCTCGACGACACCCGCGAGCGTGTCGTCCGTCGCGTACAGCGCGGCGTGGAACCGGCCGAGGCCCACCGCCGCCGCCCCGGTGAGGGTCGCGACGTCGACGAGCACGTCGGGGGCGAGCTCGCGCACCGCGAGGTCGAGGGCGTCGGCGAGGACGAGCCGGCCCTCGGCGTCGGTGTTCGCGACCTCGACGGTCGTGCCGCCGTGCAGCCGGAGCACGTCGCCGGGCCGGTAGGACGCCGCGCCGAGGTGGTTCTCGGCGAGCGGCAGCACCGCCGTGACCCGGTGCGGCGACCCCGCGTCGGCGGCACCGAGGACCACGGCGAGCGCGACCGCGGCCCCCGCCATGTCGGTCTTCATGGGGGCCATCGACGCCCGCGGCTTGAGCGAGAGGCCACCCGTGTCGTACGTGATGCCCTTGCCGACCACGACGACGTGCCGTGCCACGGCACCCTCGGCCGGTACCGGGTCGTGGCTCACCACGACGAGCCGCGGGGGCCGCGACGAGCCACCGCCCACGGCGAGGATCCCGCCGAAGCCCTGGGCCTCCAGCTCACGGGGACCGAGCACCCGGGCGTCGAGCCCGGCCTCGGCGGCCAGGGCGACCGCCCGCTCGGCGAGCCAGGCGGGGTACTTGACGTCCGACGGCGTCGCGGTGAGGTCGCGGGCGAGCCAGGTGGCGCGCGCGGCGCGACGGGCGAGGACGAGCGCGGGCTCGACGTCGGCGGCGGGGTCGAGGAGGACGAGCTGCTCGGCGGGCGCGGGCCGCTGGTCCGGCGCGGAGCTCCACCGTTCGGGCCGGTACGCCGCGAGCAGGTACCCCTCGGCGAAGGCCCGGACGCCGCCGTCGGACGCCCCGGCGGTCGCGACGGAGACGACCCGCTCGAGCCCGGCGGTGCGGCGCGCGAGGGCGGCACCGGCGCGGCGCAGGTCGGTGGTCGTGCCGTCACCGATGCCGAGCAGGACAATCCGGCGCGGGAGCTCCGACCAGGGGAACGACTCGGACGCTCCCCGGTGGGGGCGCGGCAGGTCGACGACGGCGGCCTCGCCGGCACGGCCCTCGAGGCCCTGCCGCTCGGCCATCTCGCTGAGGTCCACGTGGTAGAGCGCGGAGGCGTCGACCGTCCCCGCGCGGGGCTGCGGCCCCTCGTCCGCCTCAGGGGCGGGCGCGACCGCGACGACGACGGCACTGACGTCGTCGTCGGTCAGGAAGGTGCACCCGGGGAGATCCCCGAGTGCACCGACGACCTCCGGGAGGTCGCGAGCCATCAGCCGACGACGGCCTGGAGCGCCTCTCCGAGCTCCGAGGCCTCGGTCGCGTTGAGCTCGACGACGAGGCGGCCACCACCCTCGAGCGGAACCCGCATGACGATGCCACGCCCTTCCTTGGTGACCTCGAGGGGTCCATCACCCGTACGTGGCTTCATCGCGGCCATGAGCGGCTCCGTTCGTCGTGGTGTTCGCGGTGTTCACGGCGAACGTCGCGTGCGCGAGGTTCGCCGTGCTCGTCGTGTTGGTGCTGTTCGTACACACGGGCCCGTAGATGGTGCGAAAAGGCCCGGTGGACATTCTAGTTCACGTGACCCACACCACCGACGCACCCCGCCTCCACGCCACGAGCGACCGGACGTCCCCTCACGGAGCCCAGTCGGCGGGCGGCTTGAACCGCCACAGCTCCCAGATCCAGTCGACCTGCCCGTACAGGGACAGCAGGACGAGGACCGTGAGCGTGCACGCGAAGACCCAGCGCCGCCGCGCCCAGCCCACGAGGATCGCGAGGTACGGGAACGCGAGCAGCGCGAACCGCCACGTCGACGTCCACGGGTCGGTGACGAGCACGAGGTAGGCGGTGTAGGCGATCGTCCAGCCCTGGAGCTCCGCGCCGAGCCGGAACGCGACCGGGCTGAGCGCGAGGAGCGCGAGCACCACGAGCAGCACCGCCAGCACGAGCGGGCCCCGGTCGTGGAAGAGGATCTTCGAGTTCGTGATCCACGGCGTGAAGTACTGGACCGCGCCCGACCTCCACGACGCCTGGGTCGCGAAGTACGCGTCGCTGCGCCCGGTCACCCGGCCCGCGATCACCTGCCACGCGACCCCGGCGACCAGGCACGTCCCGAGGAGCGTGCCGAGACCCGCCACGTCGCGCACCGAGAACCGGTCACGGACGGCCCGCTCGGGGTCGCGGCGCGCGGACGGCCCCCACGCGCCCCACACCCGCCAGAGCACGTGCCAGACGACGACGCACGCCATGGGCAGCGCGACGGCCCGCGTGAAGCCGAGCAGCACCACGACGGGCACGGCCCAGAAGTAGCGGCGCACCGCCAACAGGTAGAGCGCCGAGGCGATGAGCAGCAGCGCGAGCGCCTCGGTGTAGGCGGTCTGCAGCACGGGCGAGGACGGGAACACGCTGACGAGCAGGACCGTCGCGAGCGGCAGCCCCGGGACGAGCGCCGTCGCCCGGTGGCCGCCGCGCTGGACGAGCCGGTGGATCACGAGCACGGCGCCCGCCCCGAGCAGGAGCGACAGGGTCGGCGCGAGGAACGTCCACGACAGCCCCGTCACCGCCATGAGCCCCCGCAGGACAAGCGGGAAGAGCGGGTAGAACGCCCACGCGTTCTGCTGGACGGCTCCGTCCTGGCCGAGCGGGAGCGTGTGCGGGTAGCCGTGCTCGGCGATGTGCAGGTACCAGGTCGCGTCGAACATCCGGCCGACGTAGTCCGCGTACGACGGGTCGTCGCCCGTCCAGCCGTTCGCGACCTGGTGCGTCGCGACCCGCACGAAGACCACGGCGGAGAACGCGCGCGCCAGCCCGTACACGACGAGCACCTGGACCCACCAGGGCCAGGTGCGGGGGTCGGCGACCCGGCGGACCGGGGGCGCGGCGTCGTCGGGCGACGGGGACGACGGCCCCGCGGCGTCCGCCGGCGGGGCTGCTGCTGCGCTCACTCGGTCCCTCTCACGCGATGCCGCTCACTCGATCCCTCGCACCGCCGCCGCCGGCGGAAGCTCTCCCCGGATCGCGGCGACCATGTCCACGACGCGGCGGGTGGCCCGCACGTCGTGGGCGCGGAACACCGTGGCGCCGAGCCACGCGGCGACCGCGGTGGACGCGAGCGTACCCTCGAGCCGCTCCTCGGCCGGCAGGTCGAGCGTCTCCCCCACGAAGTCCTTGCGGGAGAACGCCATGAGCACCGGGTAGCCGAGCGCGACGATCGGCTCCGTACGCCGCACGAGGTGGAGCGAGTGCCAGGTGTTCTTGCCGAAGTCGTGCGTGGGGTCGACGAGCACGCTGCGCGGGGGCACCCCAGCCGCCACCGCCCGCTCGGCGCCCGCCCGCAGCGTCGCGAGGACGTCGAGCAGGACGCCGTCGCGTGCGTCGACGGGTCCGACGCCGTCCGGGAGGGGGTCAGGGAGCGGCTCGGGCAGCGGGTAGGACACGCGGTAGGGGTCGGTGCGCGGCGGCTGCCCGCCCGTGTGCGAGCACACGACGCCGACGCCCGCCCGCCCCGCGACCTCGACGAGCCGCGGGTCGTGGCCCGCCCAGGTGTCGTTGACGAGGTCGGCGCCCGCGTCGATCGCCGCGTCCGCGACCTCGGCTCGCCACGTGTCGACCGACACGAGCAGGTCGGGCAGCTCCCGGCGCACGCGAGCGACGAACGGGACGACGCGCGCGATCTCGTCGGCCGGCGTGACCTCGGGTCCCACGCCCGCCCGGACGCCGCCCACGTCGAGGATCTCGGCGCCGTCGGTGAGGGCGCGCTCGGCGGCCGCGAGCGCCGCGGCGTCGTCGGCGTGCCGCGCGCCCGCGTAGAAGGAGTCGGTGGTGCGGTTGACGATCGCCATCACGACGGGCGCGGCGAGGCCGAGCTCGCGGCCGCGCAGCACCAGCGGCGCCGACGACGGCGGGACGGGGTTCACGTCGCCGAGGACTGCGACTCCGGGGTCGCAGCCTCGAGGTCGGCGTCGGCCCGCGTGACGATCGCGACGGCCTCGGCGGGGTCGTCGACGACGTGGAGCAGGTCGAGGTCGGCCTCGCTGATCGTGCCGTGCTCGACGGCGGCGCTGCGCAGCCACTCGACGAGCCCCGACCAGTAGGCCGTGCCGACGAGGACGATCGGGAAGCGCGTGACCTTGCGGGTCTGGACGAGCGTCACCGCCTCGAACAGCTCGTCGAGGGTGCCGAACCCGCCGGGCAGCACGACGAAGCCCTGCGCGTACTTGACGAACATCGTCTTGCGGGCGAAGAAGTAGCGGAAGTTCACGCCGAGCTCGACCCACCGGTTCATGCCCTGCTCGAACGGCAGCTCGATGCCGAGGCCGACCGAGACTCCGCCGGCTTCGCACGCGCCCTTGTTGGCGGCCTCCATGATGCCCGGGCCCCCGCCCGTGATGACGGCGTAGCCGGCGTCCACGAGCCCGCGGGCGACGTCGACGGCGCGCGCGTAGTCCGGGTGGTCGCGCGGCGTGCGGGCCGAGCCGAACACCGACACCGCCGGGCCGAGCTCGGCGAGCGCGCCGAACCCCTCCACGAACTCCGCCTGGATGCGGAGCACGCGCCACGGGTCCTGGTGCACCCAGTCCGCGTCGCCACGCGACTCGAGCAGGCGCTGGTCGGTGGTCTCCTGCGGGACCTGGCTCCCGCGGAGCATGACCGGTCCCTTGCGGTAGGCGTCGGGACGATAGCTGTCGGCGTGGTCGTCGGGCTGGGCCGCCGGGGCGGCGGTGGGTGTGGCCATGGCGTTCTCCGGTGCGGCTGGTGCGGCGGGTCGGGTGGGCGCGCGCGGCGCCGTCAGCGGGTCAGCCAGGCGCGCAGCGCGTCGTGGCATAGCGTGATCTGGGCGGCGGCGACGTGCTCGTCGTCCTTGTGGGCGAGCAGCGGGTCACCCGGGCCGAAGTTCACGGCGGGCACGCCGAGCGCGCTGAACCGCGCGACGTCCGTCCAGCCGTACTTGGGCGCGGGCTCGCCGCCGGTGAGCTCGAGGACGGTCTTCGCGAAGTCCGCGGCGGCGGGCGCGTCGAGCCCCGGCCGCGCCCCGGGCGCGGCGTCGGTCACGGTCACGTCGTAGCCGGCCAGGACCTCGCGCACGTGCGCGGCGGCGTCCTCGACGCTCCGGCTCGGCGCGAACCGGTAGTTGACCGTCACGACGGCGCGGTCCGGGATGACGTTGCCCGCGACGCCGCCCGCGACCCCGACGGCGTTGAGCGACTCGCGGTACGCGAGCCCGTCGACCTCGACGGTCTGCGGCTCGTAGGCCGCGAGCCGGGACAGCACGTCGCCGGCGGCGTGGACCGCGTTGACGCCCATCCAGGCGCGCGCCGAGTGGGCCGCGACGCCCGTGAGGACGACGTCGGCGCGCAGCGTCCCGTTGCAGCCGCCCTCGATGCCCGCGTTGCTCGGCTCCCCGACGATCGCGAAGTCGCCCGCGAGGAGGTCGGGGCGGTGGCGTGCGAGCCGCCCGAGCCCGTTGAGGTCGCTCGCGACCTCCTCGTGGTCGTAGAAGACCCACGTCACGTCGTACGACGGCGCCACGAGCTCCGCGGCGAGCGCGAGCATGATCGCGACGCCGCCCTTCATGTCGACGGTGCCGCGGCCCCACAGCTCGGCGTGCGCACCCTCCCCCACGACCCGCACCGGCAGGTTCGCGGCGACGGGGACCGTGTCGAGGTGCCCCGCGACCACGACGCGCCGGTCGCGGCCGAGGCTCGTGCGCGCGACGACCGCGTCGCCGTCCCGCAGGACCTCGAGGTGGGGCAGCGGCGAGAGCGCGCCCTCGACGACGTCGGCGAGGTCCTTCTCGTTCCCGCTGACGGACTCGACGTCGCAGATCTGCCGCGTCAGCACGACCGGGTCGTGCAGCGCGAGCGGGAACGTCGGGTACGGCTGGACGGGGCTGGGAGTACCGGTCACGCCCCGACCCTACCGGCGCGGGGCCCGGACGGCGGGCGGGATCTCCTAGGCTGGTGGCCATGACCGCACGCACCGCATGGGGCTACGGCCTCACGACCGTCACCGAGTCCGGGACGGTCCTCGACAGCTGGTACCCGTCTCCCGCGCTCGGCGCGCGCCCGTCCGACGCCGCGCCGCCGGACGTCCTCGTGGAGGCCGAGCGCACCGACGCGCTCCGGGGCGTGCGCACGCAGGTCGTGCTGACCGAGGCCGAGCTCGACGCCGCGCCCGCCTCGACCGCCGACGTGTACCTGCGGCTCCACCTGCTCTCCCACCGCCTGGTACAGCCGCACGAGGTCAACCTCGACGGCCTGTTCGGCCTGCTCGCGAACGTCGTGTGGACGAGCGCCGGGCCGTGCGCCGTCGAGGGCTTCGAGACGGTCCGCGCGCGCCTGCGCGCGGCCGGGCAGCACGTGACCGTGCACGGCGTCGACAAGTTCCCCCGCATGGTCGACTACGTCCTTCCGTCGGGCGTCCGGATCGCCGACGCCGACCGCGTCCGCCTCGGCGCCCATCTCGCGCCCGGCACCACCGTGATGCACGAGGGCTTCGTCAACTACAACGCGGGCACGCTCGGCACGTCGATGGTCGAGGGCCGGATCTCGTCGGGCGTCGTCGTGGGTGACGGCTCGGACGTCGGCGGCGGCGCGTCGATCATGGGCACCCTGTCGGGTGGCGGCAAGACCGTCGTGTCTCTCGGCGAGCGCTGCCTGCTGGGCGCGAACGCGGGCCTCGGGATCCCGCTCGGGGACGACTGCGTCGTCGAGGCGGGCCTCTACGTGACCGCGGGCACCAAGGTGACGGTGCTCGAGCACGCCGGCACCGCCGACGAGTCCGCGACCGTGGTCAAGGCGAGCGAGCTCGCGGGCCGCGACGGGCTGCTGTTCCGCCGCAACTCGCTCACCGGCCGGGTCGAGGTCGTGGGCCGCAAGGGCGTGGGCATCGAGCTCAACGCCGCGCTGCACGCGAACTGAGCCCGGGGTCGAGCACCACGTGCCACTCCCGTACCTCGACCGCGAGCACCCCGGTCGACACGCTGCGGTCGTCGACCGCGGCGAGCCGTTCCGCCTCGTCCCGCGTGGGTACCGCCAGCACGGTCATGCCCTCGCCGCTCGCCGGTTCGAGGGGTCCGGCGGCGACGAGCGTGCCGTCCTGCGCGCGCCGGCGCAGGAACGCGTAGTGCTCGCCGATCCCCGGGTGGTCCGAGACGCTCGTCCCGGACGGCACCGCGGGGCCGGGGCGGTGCCGCAGGACGTACAGGACCGGCGGCGCGTCGTCTGCGGCCTCGTCGGTCATCTCGCTGCTCCTCTCGGGAGGCCGAGCCGTGGTGCGTGAGGTCCATTCTGCGGCGACCGCGTCGTCCGCGCGCCCGTGGACCTCGTCCCGGTCCCGACGACGGCGCCGCCGCGCCCGGCGCACCGTCGTGGGCCTCGTCGTGGTCGCCCTGGTGCTCGGTGGTGCCGTGGCCGGCGTCGTCGCGCTGCTGCGGCACGTCGACGACGCCCGCCCGATCGTCGAGCGCTGCACCGCGGAGCTCGACGGAACCCGCTGGCAGCTCACCCCCGAGCAGGCGGACAACGCGGCGACCGTGGCGGCCGTCGTCGTGCGGCGGGGGTTGCCGGCGCACGCAGCGACGATCGCGCTCGCGACGGCGCTGCAGGAGTCGAAGCTGCGGAACCTGTCGTACGGCGACCGGGACTCGGTGGGGCTGTTCCAGCAGCGTCCGTCCCAGGGCTGGGGCTCCGCGGACCAGCTCCAGCACCCCGTGTACGCGACGAACGCGTTCCTCGACGTCCTCGTCAAGGTCGACGGCTGGCAGGGCCTGGCCGTCACGAAGGCCGCGCAGCGGGTACAGCGGTCGGCGTTCCCCGACGCCTACGGCCAGCACGAGACGCAGTCGCGTGCCTGGGCGTCGGCGCTCACCGGCCACTCGCCGGGCGCCGTGACGTGCACGCTCCGTCCTGTTCCGGACGACGTCGACACCGCGTCCGACGCGCGCGACCTCGAGGCCCGGGTCGCGCGCGACTTCGGAACGGCGGTCGCGGCGTCGCGCTCGGGCGCCACGGTCACGCTCGACGCCCGTCGCCTCCCGGGCGCCGACGGCACGAACGGCTGGTCGGTGGCGCAGTGGGCGGTCGCGACGGCCGACGCCTACGACGCCGAGCAGGTCCGGGTGGGCGGGCAGGTCTGGACCCGCGACTCGGCAGCCTGGTCGAAGGTCGCAGCCGCGAAGGGCGCGAAGGCGACGGCCCTCCCGGCCCTGCCGTCGGGCCGCGTCGCGATCACCCTGGCCACCCCGCCGAAGTAGACCGGCCGCCCGCATCCCTCACGAAGTACCCCGGCCGCCCGCATCCCTCACGAAGTACCCCGGCCGCCCGCATCCCTCACGAAGTACCCCGGCCGCCCGCATACCTCGCGAAGCAGGCCGCGCGAGGGGTACCTCGTGACGTCGCGCGGCTGCCGGTCGACGTCAGGAGGCGAGCCGACTCCGCCGCCGCGACCCCACCGCCCCGACCACGGACGAGCTCAGCGCGACGCCACAGGCACGTACGCCCGCTCGGTCTCCCCGACGTACACCTGGCGCGGCCGACCGATCTTGGTCTGCGGGTCGTTCATCATCTCGCGCCACTGCGCGATCCACCCGGGCATCCGGCCGAGCGCGAAGAGCGGCGTGAACATCGCCGGCTCGAAGCCGAGGGCCTTGTAGATGAGCCCGGTGTAGAAGTCGACGTTGGGGTAGAGCTTGCGCTGGATGAAGTAGTCGTCGTTGAGGGCGATCTCCTCGAGGCGCTTGGCGATGTCGAGCAGCTCGTCGTTCTTGCCGAGGGTCGCGAGGACGGCGTCGGCGGACTTCTTCACGATGGCGGCGCGCGGGTCGTAGTTCTTGTAGACCCGGTGCCCGAAGCCCATGAGCCGGACGCCGTCCTCCTTGTTCTTGACCTTCTTCATGAAGGTGTCGACGTCGTACTCGGCGTTCTGGATCTTGTCGAGCATGAGGAGCACGGCCTCGTTGGCGCCGCCGTGGAGGGGGCCGGAGAGAGCGTTGATGCCGGCGGAGACGGACGCGAACAGGTTGGCGTGCGCGGAGCCGACGATGCGGACGGTCGACGTGGAGCAGTTCTGCTCGTGGTCGGCGTGGAGGATGAGGAGCTTGTCGAGCGCCTCGATCACGGCCGGGTCGGCGTCGTAGGACTCGTAGGGCCGCGCGAACGTCATGCGGAGGAAGTCCTCGACGTAGCCGCGCGAGTAGTCGGGGTACAGCAGGGGCTCACCGACGCGGCGCCGGTGCAGGTACGAGGTGATGGTCCGCGTCTTCGCGAGCAGCAGGACGGTCGCGAGCTCGACGGTCTCGGGGTCGGACGGGTCGAGCGACTCGGGGTAGAACGTCGCGAGCGCGTTGACGGCCGACGCCATGACGGCCATGGGGTGCGCGTTGCGCGGGAAGGTGCCCATGAACGTGCGGAAGTCCTCGTGGACCAGGGTGTGGCGGTTGACGCGCTCGGTGAACGCGTCGAGCGTGGCCTGGTCGGGCAGCTCGCCGTGGATGAGCAGGTACGCGACCTCGAGGAAGGTGGACTGCTCGGCGAGCTCGTCGATGGCGTAGCCGCGGTAGCGCAGGATGCCCTGGTCGCCGTCGATGTAGGTGACCGCCGACGTGCAGGACGCGGTGTTCATGAACCCGGGGTCGACGGTGACGAGCCCGGTCTCCTTGAGGAGCGAGGAGACCACGATGCCGTCGTTGCCCTCGGTGGCGTGCACGACCGGCAGCTCGCGGCTCGTGCCGCTCACTTCGAGCTGCACGGCGTCGGGCGCGAGGGCACTAGGGGTCTGGGTCATGACTTCCTTCCTGGACGCGAGGACGGCGCGTGGCGCGGTGGCCGCTCGCGCGAGCGTCGACGCCCGGTCCGCGGCGGCCTCGCAGCAGCACGAGCCTGTCGTCCGAGACTACGCGCCGGACTCCGCCGTGACCAAGCCGCTGCCCGCACCTGACCGGCGCATGGCACTGTGTCCTGCGTCACACGTCAGACGGCGCCGGCCCCCACCGGCGCACCAAGTGCTCACCGGTGGCGCGTCACTCCCCCGCGAGCCGGGCGGCGGCCTCCGCGACGCGCTCGTCGGTCGCGGTCAACGCGACCCGGACGTGGGAGAGGCCGGCGGCCCCGTAGAACGCCCCCGGGCCGACGAGGATGCCGAGGCCCGCGAGGTCGTTCACGGTCTGCCAGCAGTCCTGGGCGGGAGCGCCCGGCGCGACCTCGGGTCGCGCCCACAGGTAGAGGCCAGCCTCCGAGTCGTCGATCCGGTAGCCGGCCGCGAGGAGTCCACCCTCGAGGAGCCGCCGCCGCCGCCGGTAGGTCTCGCGCTGCCCGGCGACGTGCTCGTCGTCGTCGAGGGCCGCGACCATCGCGGCCTGCACGGGCGCCGGCACGATCATGCCGAGGTGCTTGCGGGTCGCGAGCAGCGAGCCGACGAGTGCCGGGTCGCCCGCCACGAACGCCGCGCGGTAGCCCGCCAGGTTCGACTGCTTGGAGAGCGAGTACGCGGCGAGCAGGCCCTCATGGCTGCCGCCGCTCACGCGCGGGTCGAGGATGCTCGGCACGCCGTGCGAGGCCCACGGCTCGGACCAGGGCAGCAGCGCGTAGCACTCGTCGCTCGCGACGACCGCGCCGATCTCCCGGGCCGCCTCGACGACGCTCCGCAGCTCCTCGACCGACGCCACGCGCCCCGTCGGGTTGCTCGGGGAGTTGACCCACACCAGTCGCACGTCGCTGCGCCCGGCCCACGACGCCACGTCGTCGGTCGCGAGGGGCGACGCGCCCGCCAGCCGGGCGCCCACGTCGTAGGTGGGGTAGGCGGTCGCGGGGTGCACGACGACGTCGCCCGGGCCGAGCCCGAGCAGCGACGGCAGCAGCCCGACGAGCTCCTTGGAGCCGACGGTCGGCAGGACGGCGTCCGGGTCGAGACCCGGCACGCCGCGCGTCCGGGCGAACCACGCCGCGACGGCCTCGCGGAGCGCGGGCGTGCCGTGCGTCGTCGGGTAGCCGTGTGCGTCGGACGCGGCCGCGAGCGCGTCACGGACGACGTCGGGCGTGGGGTCGACGGGGGTGCCGATCGAGAGGTCGACGAGGCCGCCGGGGTGCGAGCGCGCGGCCTGCACGACGGGCGCGAGCGTGTCCCAGGGGTAGGGGTCGTCGAGCGGGTGGAAGCCCATGGACCGTGGCGCGCGCCGTCAGGCCTGCGGCGGCAGGGCGGCGATCATGGCGTCGTCCTTGTCGATCATGCCGAGCTTCGCGGCGCCGCCGGGCGACCCGAGGTCGTCGAAGAACTCGACGTTCGCGCGGTAGTAGTCGCTCCACTCCGTCGGGACGTCGTCCTCGTAGTAGATGGCCTCGACGGGGCAGACGGGCTCGCACGCGCCGCAGTCCACGCACTCGTCGGGGTGGATGTAGAGCGAGCGCTTGCCCTCGTAGATGCAGTCCACGGGACACTCCTCGATGCACGCCTTGTCCTTGACGTCGACGCACGGCTGAGCGATCACGTAGGTCACTGCACGAGTCCTTTCGGGGATGGCCGCCGAGGGCGCGGTCGAGGTCTAGTATCGCGCAGTCGAGAGGGAGGGCCGACAGGTGTCCGAAGGATGGCGGGACGGGCTGCCCGCGTGGCCCGTCGGGACGCGGGTCGTCGTACGGCGACGCCTGGCCGACGACGAGCGCTCGGGTGCCGAGCCGCACACGCTGACCGACGTCCTGGGCACGGTGGTCGCGCTCGACGACGACGGCGTGACGCTCGACACGCGCGCGGGCACCGTCCGGGTCCCCGCCGGCCAGGTGGTGCTCGCTAAGCCGGTGCCCCCGCCGCCGCCGCGCCGTCGCCCCCGCGCGCATGGAGGAAGTGACCGCTGAGCGAGACCGCGATGCTCGCGACCCCGGCGACGAGCATCCCGACGCCCACCCCGCGCTCGCCCGAGACCCGCAGCAGCGCGGCGCCGACGGCAGCGCCCGCGAGGATGAGCACGATCGCGAGCAGCCGGCGCCGCCACGAGTCCCCGTCGCCGCCTGCGAGCCGGGAGTCCGCGGCGAGCCCGGTGAGCGTCGAGGTGACGACGACGGTCGTCACGTCCTTGACCGCGAGGCGACGCGCCGACGCCGCCTGCAGGCCCATCGCGAGCGCGAGCAGCCCGGTCACGGTGTAGGCCCAGGCGGTCCCCGCGGACGGCGGCCCGACGAGCGCGCCGGCGCCCAGGCCGACCGCGACGACGCCCGTCGTGACGAACGCCGCCGACGTCCGGCCCGACCAGCCCTGCGGCGCGGTGCGCAGCAGGCGGCCGCCCACGACGGCGCCGAGGAAGAAGCCCGCGAGCGCGAGCACGGGACCCAGCACGGGCAGCCCGGCGCCGCCCGCGAGCGCCATCCCGAGGATCACGACGTTGCCCGTCATGTTCGCCGTGAACACGCGGTCGAGGCCGAGGTAGCCGACGGCGTCGATGATGCCGGTGGTGAAGGTGAGCGCCAGCATGAGCGCGACATGCAGTCGAGGTGGGACCATCGCGCCATGATGACGTCGCGCGAGGTGCAGGGTCCAGACGAGACGCACGTGTCCCCCGGGCCGGGTGCGCCTGGCGGGTCCGCGACAGCCGGGTCGGACCGGGGTGTGACGGGCATTACAGTGGGTCACATGTCCCAGTCGAGCGACCCAGACGAGCCGGCAGCGCCGCCGGCCGCGGCCCCGCGACGTCGTCGTCCCCGCACCGCGAGCCCCGCACCCCGCAGCACCCGCATGCCCGTCGCCGAGCGCCGCCAGGCCCTCCTGGACGCCGCGACGACCGTGATCGCGCGCGACGGCGTCCGCGCCGCGAGCACGCGCGCGATCGTCCGCGAGGCGGGGATGTCGCTCGCCAGCTTCCACTACGCGTTCGAGTCGCACACCGAGCTCATGCGGCACGTGATCGAGCGCGTCCTGGTCGACGAGGTGCACTCGGTCACCGAGGTGCTGTCCGGCGCGGCCGAGCTCACCGAGGGACCCGTGACGCTGCCCGAGCTGCTGGGCGCCGCGCTCGACGCGTTCGTGGCGGCCGTCGAGGCCGACCCGGCCCGCGAGCAGGCCATCCTCGAGCTCCACCAGTACGCGCTGCGCGAGCCCGAGCTCGCGGACCTCGTCAAGGCCGAGTACGCCGCGTACGACGAGGCGGCCGGAGGCGTGCTCGAGGCCGCCGCGGCCGCGACCGGCACGCGGTGGACCCGCCCCGTGGGCGAGCTGGCGCGCTACGTCGTGACCATGACCGACGGGCTGACGACGTCGTGGCTGTCGTTCCGGGACCCCGAGCGGATCGCCGCGGCCCGGGAGTACGCCGTCGCGGGGATCCTCCAGTTCTCCGAGCCCGACCCCGACGCGGCGCCCCGCGAGGGCGCGCCCGGACCGGACGCATGACCGCGCCGGCGCCCGTGAGCACCACCGCCGGGTTCGCGGAGCCCCGCACGTTCGTGCCGGGAGCGTGGATCGCCGCGTTCGCGACCGCGTGGTTCGGCGTGTGGATGGCCCAGCTCACGCCCATCCAGCTCCTGCTGCCCCAGCAGGTCGACGACATCATCGACCCCATCGACTGGGTCGCGTCGGTGCGCGGGTTCGGCATCGTGTCGGCGATCGCCGGCGTCTGCGCGCTCGTCGCCTACCCGCTCGCGGGGGCGCTCTCGGACCGGACGACGTCCCGCTTCGGCCGGCGGCGCCCCTGGATCGCGGGCGGCGCGGTGCTGTTCGCCGCCGCGCTCGTCCTCCTGTCCGTCCAGCACACGATCGTCGGCGTCGCGGTGTGGTGGTCGCTGACGCTCGTCGGCTTCTGCGTCCTCACGGCCGCGCTCACCGCGACCATCAGCGACCGCGTGCCCGTCGACCAGCGGGGCACGGTGTCCGGGTGGATGTCCGCGCCGCAGGCCCTCGGGATCCTCGTCGGCGTCGCGCTCGTCGCCCTCCTCGCCCTGAGCCAGGTCGCCGGGTACGCGCTCGTCGCCGTGGTCCTCCTCGTGTGCGTGGTCCCGTTCCTGCTGCGCCTCGAGGACCCGCCGCTCGCACCGGGCTCGGTCCCTCCCCTCTCGCTGCGCACGATCGTCACCGGGTTCTGGATCAGCCCGCGCGACCACCCCGACTTCGCGTGGACGCTCACGAGCCGCATCCTCGTCATGACGGGCAACGGCTTCGGCACGGTCCTGCTGCTGTACTTCCTCGAGTACGGCCCGATGCACCAGAGCAAGGACGACGCCGAGAACGGGCTGCTGCTCCTGACGCTCGTCTACATGGTGTTCGTGATCGTCGCCGCGCTCGTGCTCGGGCGCCTGTCCGACCGGCTCGGGCGCCGCAAGGTGATGGTCGTCGTGTGCGCCGCCCTGCAGGGCCTGGCGGCGCTGCTGCTCGCGTTCGTGCCCGTGTTCGCGGTCGCGCTCGTCGGGGCCGCGCTGCTCGGCTTCGGCTTCGGGGCGTTCCTGTCCGTCGACCAGGCGCTCGCCACCCAGGTGCTCCCGAGCGCCGCCGACCGCGGCAAGGACCTCGGCATCATGAACGTCGCCTACGCCGTCCCGCAGGCCCTCGCGCCCCTCGTGGGCGGCTGGCTCGTGGCCCAGACCCACAGCTTCACCCCGCTGTTCCTCGCGGCCGGGATCCTGGCCATCGGCGGCGCGTTCGCGGTCGCCCCCGTGAGGAGCGTGCGATGAGCCCCCTGCCCCCGCTGCCGACCGGCGCCCCCACGACCGTGGGCCGGCCCGCCTCCGCACCCTGGGCGACCCCGGCGTCGTACTGGCCGGCTCTGACCGCCGCGACCTCCGCGCTCGACCCTCCGTACGCGACCCTCGACCTGCGCGCGCTCGCGCACAACGCGCACGACATGCTGCGCCGCGCGGACGGGATGCCGATCCGGGTCGCGTCGAAGTCGGTCCGGACGCGCGCCGTGCTCGACGCCGTGCTCGCGCTCGACGGGTACGCCGGGATCCTCGCGTACACGCTCCCCGAAGCGCTCTGGCTGGCCTCCGAGCCGGACCCGGCCGATCCGGCGGGCGGCGGGAGCGGCGTGACGGACGTCGTCGTCGGCTACCCGACGGCCGACCGCGGGGCGCTGCGCCGCCTGGTGAGCGACCGTGAGCTCGCCTCCCGCGTCACGATCATGGTCGACGACGTCGCCCAGCTCGACCTCGTCGACGCCGTCGCCCGGCCGGGCGAGCGCGAGGAGGTGCGGGTGTGCCTCGAGCTCGACGCGTCCTACGACCTGCCGGGGCTGAGCGCGCTCGCGGGCGCCGCGGCGCACGTCGGGGTGTTCCGCTCCCCCGTGCACTCGCCCGAGCGGGCCCAGGCCCTCGCCCGCCTCGTCGCCGAGCGGCCCGGGTTCCGGCTCGTCGGCGTCATGGCGTACGAGGCGCAGATCGCCGGGCTCGCGAACGCGACGCCCGGTCGCGCGGCCCGCTCCGCCGTCGTGCGGCGGCTGCAGGCGCTGTCCGGTTCGGAGCTGCTCGCACGGCGCGGGGCGGCCGTCGCCGCCGTGCGCCAGGTCGCCGACCTCGAGTTCGTCAACGGCGGCGGCACCGGCTCGCTCGAGACGACATCCGCCGACCCCGCGGTCACGGAGGTCGCCGCCGGCAGCGGGCTGTTCGGCCCGCACCTGTTCGACAACTACGCGCAGTTCACGCCCGCACCGGCGGTCGCGTTCGCCCTGTCGGTCGTGCGCAACCCCGCGCCCGGCGTCGCGACGCTCCTCGGCGGCGGCTGGGTCGCGTCCGGGCCGCCCGCCGCGGACCGCCTGCCGCGCGTCGTGTGGCCCGAGGGCACCCGGTACGTCGGCAACGAGGCCGCGGGCGAGGTCCAGACCCCGCTCCGCGGCCCCGGCGCCGCGGACCTGAGGCCAGGCGACCGTGCCTGGCTGCGCCACACGAAGGCCGGCGAGATCGCCGAGCACGTGGACGAGCTCGTGGTCGTCGGCTCCCCCGGCGACCACCCGTACGACCCCGAGGGCCCCGCGACGGTCCTCGGCTCCGTCCCGACCTACCGGGGCGAACGAAAGGTGTTCCTGTGACGAACGAGACGACGGCAGGCGAGCACGCCTCGGACGCCGCCGCACCCCGCGGGACCGGCCCCGCGCCCGCGCCGAGCACGCCCCCGTGGCGCCCGGCCCCCGCCTGGCAGAACTGGGGCCACAACCAGTCGGTCGTGCCCCGCGGCGTCGCTCGCCCCGGCTCCGAGGACGACCTCCGCAGCGTCCTCGAGGCGGCCCAGCACGCGGGCCTGACGGTCAAGCCGGTCGGCTCGGGCCACTCGTTCACCGGCATCGCCGTCGCACCGGGCGTCCAGCTCGACCTCACCGGGCTGGCCGGGCTGCGCGCCGTCGACACGGCGACCGCGCAGGTCACGCTCGGCGCAGGGACGCGCCTGTACGAGATCCCCGGCCTCCTCGCGCCCTACGGGCTCGCGATGCCCAACCTCGGCGACATCGACCGCCAGACCATCTCGGGCGCTGTCTCGACCGGGACCCACGGCACCGGCGCCGGGTTCGGCGGGCTCGCCACGCAGATCGTGCGGGTGCGCCTGCTCACCGCCGACGGCCGCCTGCTCACCGTGAGCGCCGACGAGAACCCGCAGTACTGGGGCGCCGTCCAGGTCGGGCTGGGCGCGCTCGGCATCCTCACCGAGATCACGCTCCAGTGCGTGCCGCAGTTCGCGCTGCACGCCGTCGAGGCGCCCGCGCCATTCACGCAGGTCCTCGAGGAGTGGGACGCGCGCTGCGCGTCGGCCGACCACTTCGAGTTCTACTGGTTCCCCGGCACGGACGTCGCCTCCACCAAGACGAACACGCGCCTGCCCGGTGACGCCCCGCTCTCCCCCGTGCCGCGCCTCAGCGGCTGGGTCGACGACGAGCTCCTCGCCAACGGTCTGTACCGAGCGATCTGCGCCCTCGGGACCCGGGCGCGCAGCGTCGTGCCGGTCGCGAACAAGGTCGCGTCGCGGCTCATGGCCCGCCGCGAGTACACCGACCTGTCGTACCGGGTGTTCGCGACCTCGCGGACCGTCCGGTTCCGCGAGATGGAGTTCGCGGTGCCGTGCGAGGCGGTGCCGACGGTCGTACGCGAGCTCGACGCGATGATCCGCGCGAAGGACCTGCGCGTCTCGTTCCCCGTCGAGGTCCGCGCCGCGGCGGCCGACGACCTGTGGCTCTCGACGGCGCACGGCCGGGACACCGGCTACGTCGCGATCCACCGCTACTTCCGCGAGGACTTCCACCGCTACTTCACCGCGGCGCAGGACATCTTCCGCGCGCACGGCGGCCGTCCCCACTGGGGCAAGCTGCACTTCCTCGGCGCCGACGCGTTCGCGGAGCTGTACCCGCGCTTCGACGACTTCGTGCGGGTGCGCGACGAGCTCGACCCCGACCGCCTGTTCGCGAACCCGTACCTCACGCACGTCCTGGGCTCCTGACCGGCGCACCGCACACGACCGGCCGGAAGGGGGACGACGGCGCGGCGCACCCGGAGGAGAACCGGGGACGCCGCGCCGTCGTCGCGCGAGCGACCTTCAGAGGCTGCTGGCCGTGATGTCACCGAGCGCCGTCGTCGCGCGGATCGTGAGCTCGGCCTCGCCCGTGCTGCGGAGCGCGTTGCTGATCCGGCCGAGCGCGGTGCCGGCGTCGAGCGAGGCGGACACGCCGGTTGCGACGCCGATCGTGATGCTCCCGGCCTGCGTGGTGAGCGCGAGCGAGCCGCGCGTCGCCTCGTCGACGCGCAGGTCGCCCTTGGCCGTGCTGAGCTCGCCCGAGCCCGTCAGGCGGCCGACCGTCACGTCACCCGCCTGGATCGCGAGCCGGGCGTCGGCGGCCTCGTCGAGCTTGACGGGCCCCTGGGCGGCCTTGACCGTCACGTCGCCGAGCCGGCCGACGCCGCGGACGTCGAGCGCCGCGCCCTTCGCCTCCACCGACGAGCCGGCAGGGAGCTGGACCGTCACCTCGACAGCACCGGACGGGCCCAGGAGCTCGTGCTCGACCGGCAGGGCCACGCGCAGCACGCCACCCTCGAACGAGACGATCACCCGCTCCGCCGCCTTGACGTCGCGGCCCTTCGACGGGTTCGCCGGCCGGACGTCGACCGTGGTGTCCGCCCGGTCGGCGGCGATGAGCCGGAGCGCGCCGGCCGGGATGTCGAGGACGGCGGAGACGGGGGCGGTGGTGTCGAACTTCTGCATCGTGCTCACTCCTTCAAGGTGGTTTCCGATGCCTCGAACGCTACGTTGCGTTCGCTCATGGGGCAATGCTCGATTCATGAGAACCAAGGCATCGGCGCAGCTCAGAGCCGGTATTTCGTTGCAACCGGCTGACTTCTAACGCAACAGGACGACCGAAGCGTCGTTGCAATGACTGAGATCGAACGCTATGCTCGCGGCCATCGACGACGAAGGAGCACACGATGCCCGGAGGCAGGCTCACCCAGCGCGACCGTCAGCAGATCGCCGTCGGCCTCGCCGACGGACTCGCGTACGCGGAGATCGCGCGGCGCCTCGACCGCCCCACCTCGACCGTCACGCGCGAGGTGATGCGCAACGGCGGACCGACGGCGTACCGCGCCGACGTCGCCCACCGCGCGACCGAGCGCCGCGCCCACCGCCCCCGCCAGGCCGCGCCGCGGCCGCGCCCGGCGCCGCGCCCCGTCCAGGGGCGGGACCCGCAGGCGGTGCGCGCGTACGAGGAGACGTTCACCGGGTTGCTCGAGCAGTCGGGCCTGCCGGCGATGACGGCCCGCGTCCTGACCTGCCTCTACACGACGGACGCCGGCAGCCTGACCGCGGCCGAGCTCGTCCGCCGCCTCCAGGTCAGCCCGGCGTCCGTCTCGAAGGCGATCGCGTTCCTCGAGCGTCAGGGCCTGGTCCGGCGTGAGCGTGACGAGGGACGGCGCGAGCGCTACGTCGTCGACGACGACGTCTGGTACCAGTCGACCGTCGCGGGCGCCCGGTCCAACCTCCAGCTCGCGGCGACGGCGCGGGAGGGCGTGCACGTGCTCGGCGCCGGCACCCCCGCGGCCGTCCGGCTCGAGGGCATCGCGCGCTTCGTCGACTTCGTGGGCGAGAGCATCGCGCGGGCTGCGGAGCAGGCGCGCGAGATCCTCCACACCTCGCCCGCGCCAGGTCCGGCGGGCCGCATCGCGGACGACGGCGGCGGCGCTCCCGAGGGCGCCATCACGGGCGACGACGGCCCGGGCTAGGCCTCGGGCAGCGCCGGCGCCGTGAGGACGAGGCGGTCGGTCCCGACGCGCGCGACCACGGCACCGGCCTCACCGAGAGCCGTGAGGCGCTCCCGCCAGCCGTCTCCGTCGAGCGCGACGGTCACGGTCTGCGTCGGGCCCCCGGGCACGCCCGCCGACGACGCGAGCTCCGCGCGGACCGGGTCGGCCGCGTCGAAGAACGCCGTCACCGCGGCGGCGTCTCCGGACTCCAGCGCGTCGGCCAGGGCCGCGAGGTGGTCTGCCGCGGCCCGGAGCGCGGGCACGACGGCGCCGGCGTTCCCCGCGACCATGGCCTGCGTGCGGCGGGGGTCCGTGCGGGCGACGCGCGTGCCGTCGCGGAACGAGCCCGCGGCGAGCCCGAGCGCGAGCCGGCGCTCGCCGGCCGTCGTCGTGAGGTTGAGGAGCTCGGTCGCGAGCGCGTGCGGCACGTGCGAGACGAGCGCGACCGCCGCGTCGTGGCTGGCGTCGTCCATCACGCGCGCCACCCCGCGCAACGGTCCTGTGACCAGCGCGAGGACCCGCACCAGGTGGGTGGCGTCCGTCGTCGGGGCGACCGTGACGGCCCACGGGCAGCCCGGGAGCAGGTCGTCGCTGGACGCGGCGAACCCGGACTCCTCGGTGCCCGCCATCGGGTGCGCGCCGACGTACCGCTCCCCCAGGCCCGCGGCGTCGACCACCGCGCGCACGGGTGCCTTGACGCTGCCGACGTCGGTGAGGACGGGCAGCGGACCGCCGTCGGCCACGAGGCGCGGGAGCTCCGACGCGAGCTCCGCGAGCACCGCGGGCAGCGCCGCGAGCGGCGGGGCGAGGACCAGGACGTCAGGGCGCTCGACGAGCACCTCCGCGGCAGTCCCGACAGTCCGGACGCCCGCGTCCCAGGCCACGGCGCGCGTCGCGCCGTCGGGGTCGGTCGCGACGACGTCCACCCCGGCCGCGACGAGCGTGCGGGCCACGGAGCCACCGATCAGCCCGAGCCCGACGAGCCCGACGCGCACGACGGACAGCGGCGCCTCCCGCCCCGTCACCACAGCAGCTCCCGGCCGAGGTCGACCGGAGCCGCGGTGCCGTCGACCGACCCCGACGGGACGTGGTCCAGGTCGAGGACGACGGCGCGGTCGGCGCGCTCCGGGAAGGCGGCGAGCGTCTTGAGGAGGTGGCCCTCGTCGAGCAGGCCCTGCAGGACGGCACGGAGGGCGGGGTCGACGGGCGCCGCGTCGACGGTGAGGACGAACACGTAGCGGCCGGCGACCTTGAGCGGGCGGGTGATGAGGCTCGACAGGTTGAGCCCGCCCGCGCCGAAAGCCGCGAGGATCCGCGCGAGCACGCCCGGCCCCGCGACGACGGGCGTCACGGCGAGCATGGTCCGCCAGCGTGCACCGTGGGCGTCGCGGGCGGCGTCGAGCGCCTCCCGGGCGTCGTCGCGGCGCGCCAGGAGGAGGAACTGGGTCCGTGCGCCCGCGAAGTCCTGGACGTCGCGCTCGTACGTCTCGAGCCCGTAGAGCTCGCCGCACAGGCGGGGGCCGAGCGCGACCTGGTGAGGCGTCGCGTCACGGCACGCGGCGGCGTTCGACGCCGCGGGCACCGGGGTGAGCCCGGTCCGGGCCACGAACTGCTGGCACTGCGCGAGCCCGTGCGGGTGCGCCGAGACCTCGGTCAGCTCGCCGGCCCCGGGCCGCACGAACGCGTCGAACGCGATCTGCAGGACGGCCTCGTCGATGCCGACCACGTCGTCGGACGCGAGCAGCGCGTCGAGCGACGGCACCACGTAGCCCTCGACGGTGTTCTCGATCGCGACGACGCCACGGTCGACGCTCCCGTCCTGGACGGCGCGGTAGACGTCCTGGACGGTGGGCAGCGCGACCGGCGTCGTGCCCGGCCAGGCCAGCGCGGCCGCGTGCGTGAACGTGCCCTCGGGGCCCAGGTAGGCGACCGTCGTCATGCGCGCACCGCCGCCTGGGCCCATCGGGGCGTCACGGCGACCGGGCCTGGCTCGAAGCCGGCCCCCGGCAGGACGGCGAGCACCCGGTGCGCGACCGAGCCCTCCTCGAGCTCCGCCGTCAGCGCGTCGAGGACGTCGCTCGACGGGCACGAGAACGAGCTGAAGAACACGTGCGGCCCGGCCTCGGAGCGGTGCGAGCGCAGATGCTGCAGGTCGATCCCCGCGTCCGCGATCACGCCCAGCGTGTGCTGCAGCGAGCCGCGGTGGTCGTCCCGCGGCCCGAACGCCAGCCAGACCTGGGCGGGCCGGTCGAACGGATCCGGACGGCGGTCCGCCGTCACGAGCCCGTACCAGAGGGGCGTCGGGTCGGCGAGCCGCTCCGACTCGGGCAGCTCGGCGAACCCGTCGGGGATCGCGGAGCGCTCGACCAGCAGCGTCCCCGCGGGACCGGCCAGGGCGATCCGCTCCGCGGCGGGCGTGCGGGTCGGCACGAGGCGCGGGCTCGCGCCGAGCGCGCGCAGGCGGTGCCGGCAGTCGCGCATCCCCGCCTCGTCGACGACGACCGCGCCGGGCGGCGTCGTCGCCCGTGCGCCCGCGCGCCCGACCCACGCCCATTCGCGGGCGACGCCCACGCTGGCGGTGACGAGGACGTTCGCGGGCGCCGCGAGGAGCGCGCGCTCGAGCTCCGGCCCCGGCTGCTGCGGGTGGTCGAGGTACATGACGGCGGCCAGGTCCGCGAGCTGCGACACCGTGGACAGGGTCGTCGTCGTGCTGCCGAGGTCGAGGAGGTCACCCCCGTCGCCCCAGCCGACCGCGCGCGCCGCGGCGCGTGCGTGCGGCCCCGACTCCCTCTCGCTGCGCCCGAGCACGAGCGTCACCCGTCACCTCCACCAGACGTGCAGACCCTGCGGTCCTGCGGCTTGTAGGTCCACTGGTTCGTCTCGTCCTTGACGACGGAGCCCTCGCGCGAGACGAGCCTCCGGACGCTCACGTGGAACCCGGGCTCCCCGCCGGGATCCGCGATGCACGTCTTCGACGAGTCGTGGACCGTGGACGGCTTCACGACGTTCGAGCGCGGGCTCGTCGTCGACTTCACCGTGTAGTACTTCGTGCTCCAGAACGCGACGTGGAGCTTGCCGCCCCCGACCCACGACTGGACGACGACGCCGTACGGCGTGTCGTTCGTGAACTTCATGTCGATCACGCCGACGGCGATGGTCGCCTCCCGGCCCTCCGGGTACCGCGCGAACCAGTACGAGTGCGGCTGGTGCGTGACGATGTCGAGGCCCGCGAAGAACGCCGCGTTGTACGTCGTCGTCGCGACCTGCGACAGCCCGCCCCCGACGGCGTCGACGAACTGGCCGTTCTCGATCATGTGGGCCTTGTAGTAGCCCGCCTCGGACGTGATCGGGCTGAGCGCGTCGACCATGGAGAACGTCTTGCCGGGCTTCAAGAGGTCGCCGGAGATCTTGCTCGCGCCGACCTCGAGGTTCTTGGTCCGGACGGGCTCGTTCGTGAGGACGGTCGCGAACTCGGACACCTTCTCCTTCACGCCGAGCTTCGCCAGGTCGTCCCGCGTGGTGGTCGGCTCGACGGTCGTGAGGGGCACGTTCGCCGCGCGACCCGACTCCTTGGCCGCGGCCGCCGTCACGGCCGACGCGAGCGCCCGGGCGTCGAGGCCGGTGCCGTTGGCGCCGCCGACGATCGTCGGCCTGCCCTTCACGAAGGTGAACCGGGCGTCCTTCGCGGCGGTGAGGAGCTTGGTGCTGCGCGCGAGGACGTCCGCGCGCAGCGTCTTGGCGTCGAGCTGGAGCCGGAGCGCGGAGCCGTCCGGGACGAACGTGGCCGCCTCGGCCAGCACGTCACCCGGGAGGCGGACCTTCTGCGAGCCGACGGTGAGGTCGACCGGCGACGACGTGACCGTCCCGGCCGTCACCATGGCGGCCTCGACGGCGTCCGCACCCACCTCGGGGCGGACCGTCGTCGTCGGCAGCTCGAGCGCACCGTGCGCCGTCAACCAGCCGTCGGTGAGGATCGTGGTGGCCTTGCCTCCGTCGAGGGTGGTGCCGTCGCGGGGCGCGACGCTCGTCGCCGCCCCGTCGGAGAAGGCGACGCCGCCGTCGCGCGGCTTCACCTCGACGGACTTCGCGACCTTCGCGACCGCTGCCTCGAGCTTGGCGTCGTCGACCGTCGTGACCGGCGCGACGTCCGACCCCCCGAACATCGCGTGCCAGAGCCGCGACGGCGCGAGGCTGAACGACACGAGCGGCTCGACGGTGGCGCGGGCGTCGAACGTCAGACCGGCCTTGCGCGGGTCGATCCGGGCCTTCTTCGCGCCCGCGACGACGGCCACGGGCTCGGTGGTGCGGTCGCCCAGCGCGTCGTCGAGGGCACGGGTCGCGTCGTCGACGGTCATCCCGCCGACCTCGACCCCGGCGACCGTGGTGCCGTGCGCGATCTTGTCCGACACGAGCCACTGGGCTCCGACGTACGCGCCGACGAGCGCCACCACGGCGATCCCGACGCCGATCAGCGTCCGCCGCGTGCGGCTGGGCGCGGGCTCGTCGCCGAGGCCGCGGAGGATGTCGTCGTTCGGGGGCGCTCCCGTCGGGCCCGCGTCCGGTGCGGCGAGCGCCGGCAGGACGGCGGTCTGGGTGGGCGGCACTGCGGTCGGGGCCGGCGGCGGGCTGCCGGCGCCGGGGAAGGTCCCGGCGGGTGCGGGGGCACCGGGGGTGCTCGCCGCCCGCGGCGCGAGGGCCGGGAGCACGGCGGTGGCCTCGGCGTCCGGCGCACCGGGCCTCAGGGCCGACACCCGCTCGGGGGCGGACGACCCCACGGTCGGCAGCTGCACGTAGCCCCGCCAGGGGTTGCCGTCCGGCTGCTCGGGCACCGAGCCGGGCGCGGCCCCCGCCGGGCTGGTCGGCGCGGCGGCGGGAACCGAGGCCTCTACGGGGGCGCGTTCGTCGGGAGCAGGCTCGACCGGGGGACCCGCGGGCGCGGGCGGCGTGGGCACCGGCGCCCCGTCGGGGCGTTCGCCGGGGCTGGTGGTGGCGTGCTCGTCCATGGGTGCTCCTGCGCTGGCCGCGCGGTCGTCGCGGCGGGCGTTCGCCGGGGGTCGGCGTCTGGCGATTCTACGAGGTCAGCCTGGTGCCGGACGCACGGTCTCAGCCGGCGGCGCCGTCCTTACGGGCGTCGCGGGGCGTGTCGGAGAACCAGCCGCGGGGCGCGAAGGCGCTCGCCGCGACGAGCAGGAACCCGCCGTACATCCACACGTTCGCCCAGCGCTGGTGGGCACCCGCGAGCACGTCCCCGCCGGGCCCGTGCATCCCCGTCAGCACGATGACGACGACGAGCCACCCGACCGCGTAGGCCGTGTAGGCGCCGTACCCTCCCCAGGCCCGCGCGAGGACGGCGGCGACGACGCTGAGCGCGAGGGTCAGGACGAGTCCCACGGGCCACGAGGCGGCCGCGCCGACGTGGTCGGTGACGCTCGACGGCAGCAGCGCGGCGAACATGAACGTCCCGACGGCGCCCACGAGGACCCCCAGCAGCCCGGACAGCACGACCCGCAGCCAGCTCGTCCGCACGGCCGGAGCCGGGGTGGGCCGCGGCCCGTCGACGGTGCCGCCGGTGCCGGCGGGCGGCATCGGTCCCGGCTCGCCGTCCGGGGGAACTGTCGCGCTCACGGTGCCACCGTACCGGGAGTGCCTGGGCGTCCGACGACGCCACCCGGCACCGGGCGCGGGGAGAACGTCGCGTAGCGCTCGGCGGTGAGCAGCGGTGCGAGCACGTCGTTGCTGAGCGCGTACCGGCCGACGAGCGCCTCCCCCTCGGCGGCGGGCGTGACGGCGACGGCCTGGACCTGCGTGGCGTGCGCCCGGAGCGCGCCCGCGACACGGTCGAGCACGGGCCCGACCGGCACGACGACGAGCCCCGGCCCGGCCTCGAGCCCGGGCAGGCGTTCGGCGAGCGTGGGCGCGTCGGCCGGCCACCACGTGGAGACGGGCGGCAGGACGGGCTCGTCGGGGTCGGGCAGGCTCAGCCCGGTGCCGGCCGGCCGCGCCCGCAGGAGGTCCGCGACCTCGGCCGACGCGGCGAGCGCGCGCCTCGCTGCCCGGACGTCGGCGGCGGGCTGGACGACGCACCACAGCGCGGGAACCGGCGTGCCCTGGGCCGCGCCGCTCGGGCCTGGCTCATCTCCGGCGCCCTTCCCCTGCTCGTCGCCGAGCAGCTGGAGCGCGCGGACGGTGACCTCGTGGGTCCGGACGTGGTCGGGGTGCCCGTACCCGCCCTGCGGGTCGTAGGTCGCGACGACGGCGGGGCGGCGCTCGCGCAGGACGGCGACGAGCCGCCGGGCCGCCTCGTCGAGGCTCACCCCGACGAACGCGCCGCCAGGTGCGCCCTCCGCGGCGTGCGACGCGATCCCCGGGGCGACCCACGCCATGCCGGAGTCCTCGTAGCGGACGGGAGCGACGTCGTCGGGCAGGGGGACGGTGTCGAGGAACACGTGGTCGGTGACCCCGAGCGAGGCGAGCGCACCCGCGAGCTCCCGCTCGCGGTAGGCCGCGAGCGCGGGGCCGTCCCCCTCGAGCGATCCGACCCCCGTGGGGTGCGCGACCGTGTCGATGACCTCGCCGCGCTCCCCGCGCGTGCACGTCACGACGGTCACGGACTCCCCGGCCGCCGCCCACGTGGCGAGCAGCGCCCCGGTCGCGAGCGTCTCGTCGTCGGGATGAGCATGCACCACGACGAGCCCCCCGCGGGGCTCCACGACCCGCGCTCCCCCAGCGCGCCCGACGCCCTCCGAGCGGCTCACGCGCGCCCCGAGGCCGCGCGGGCGCCGGCAGGACGGCCCCCGCCCACCGGACGCACGAACGCGCTACCGCCGTCGTGCACGAAGGCGACGAACGGACGAGCGGCGGGTCGGGGGATGCCGCGCAGCGTCGTGGCGGGTCTGGCGGGAGGCCGCGAGGAACGAGCGGCCGGATGGAAGACGCGGCGCGGCATCCCCCGTCCCGCCGTGAACCCGGCCACGACCCCCACGCGACGACTCAGGAGCGCTTCGCCCGAGCAGTGGCGCGCGCACGCTCCTGCTGGTCGAGGATCACCTTGCGGATGCGGACGACCTCGGGCGTGATCTCCACGCACTCGTCCTCCCGCGCGAACTCGAGGGACTCCTCGAGCGTGAGGTGCTTCGGCGGGACGAGGTTCTCGAAGTTGTCGGCGGTCGACGAACGCATGTTCGTCAGCTTCTTCTCCTTGGTGATGTTGACGTCCATGTCCTCGTTGCGGGAGTTCTCGCCGACGATCATGCCTTCGTAGACCTCCTGGGTGGGGTCGACGAAGAAGGAGCCGCGCTCCTGGAGGTTGATCATGGCGAACGGCGTGACGGCGCCGGCACGGTCGGCCACGAGGGAGCCGTTGTTGCGGGTCTCGATGGGGCCGGCCCAGGGCTCGTAGCCCTCGGCGATGGACGACGCGATGCCGGTGCCGCGGGTGTCGGTGAGGAAGCGGGTGCGGAAGCCGATGAGGCCGCGCGCGGGGACGACGAACTCCATGCGGACCCAGCCGGTGCCGTGGTTCGACATGGTCTCCATGCGGCCCTTGCGCTGCGCCATGAGCTGGGTGACGGAGCCGAGGTACTCCTCGGGGACGTCGATGGTCATGCGCTCCATGGGCTCGTTGACCTTGCCGTCGATCGTCTTGGTGACGACCTGGGGCTTGCCGACGGTGAGCTCGAAGCCTTCGCGGCGCATCTGCTCGACGAGGATCGCGAGGGCGAGCTCGCCGCGGCCCTGGACCTCCCACGCGTCGGGGCGGTCGGTCGGCAGGACGCGCAGCGACACGTTGCCGATGAGCTCCTTGTCGAGGCGGTCCTTGACCTGGCGCGCGGTGACCTTGTGGCCCTTGCCGCCCTTGCCGGCGAGCGGCGAGGTGTTGATCCCGATGGTCATGGAGATGGCGGGGTCGTCGACGGTGATGAGCGGGAGGGGCCGCGGGTCGTCGGGGTCGGTGAGGGTCTCGCCGATGGTGATGTCCTCGATGCCGGCGACGGCGACGATGTCGCCGGGGGCGGCCGAGTCGGTGGGGACGCGCTCGAGCGCCTTGGTCTCGAGGAGCTCGGTGATGCGCACGTTCTGGAGCGAGCCGTCGTGGCGGGCCCAGGCGACGGTCTGCCCCTTGCGGAGGGTGCCGTTGAAGATGCGCAGGAGCGCGAGGCGGCCGAGGAACGGCGACGCGTCGAGGTTGGTGACGTGGGCCTGGAGGGGCGCCTCGGGGTCGTACGTGGGTGCCGGGATCTTCTCGAGGATGGTCCGGAAGAGCGGCTCGAGGTCCGGGCTGTCGGGCAGACCGCCGTCCTCGGGCTGGTCGTGGCTGGCACGGCCGGCCTTGGCGGCGGCGTAGACGACGGGCACGTCGAGGACGGCGTCGAGGTCGAGGTCGGGGACCTCGTCCGCGAGGTCGGACGCGAGCCCGAGCAGGAGGTCGGTGGACTCGGCGACGACCTCGTCGATGCGCGCGTCGGGCCGGTCGACCTTGTTGACGACGAGGATCACCGGGAGCTTCGCGGCGAGGGCCTTGCGCAGGACGAACCGCGTCTGCGGGAGGGGGCCCTCGGACGCGTCGACGAGGAGCACGACGCCGTCGACCATGGACAGGCCGCGCTCGACCTCGCCGCCGAAGTCGGCGTGACCGGGCGTGTCGATCACGTTGATCGTGATGCCGCCGGGCTGGCCCACCGCCGCCGCCGCGGGGCCGGCGTACCGGACCGCGGTGTTCTTGGCGAGGATGGTGATGCCCTTCTCGCGCTCGAGGTCGCCGGAGTCCATGGCGCGCTCGTCGACGTGTGCGTGCTCGCCGAACGCCCCGGACTGCCACAGCATGGCGTCGACGAGGGTCGTCTTGCCGTGGTCGACGTGCGCGACGATCGCGACGTTGCGCAGGTCGGGACGCACGGCGGTGGTCACGGTGGCCTCAGGCATGGAGGAACCAATCTTCGAAGAGGGAGACGTCACGGGCCGAAACGGGCTCTGGCGTGACGGCGCCCACAAGCCTGGGGCGCGTCGTTCACCTCATTCTACCGGCCGCGCCCGCACATGCGTGTGGGCATCCGTTCTGCCGTCCGCACAGGGCGGAACGGCAGAACGGATGCCCACACGGCGAGGCTCGGCGAGCCCCTCGTCCGACGGTGCCGTCAGACCCGCTCGAGGAGCGCGGCCCGCAGCTCGCGGCGCTCGCGCTGCTTCTCCGGGTCGGGCAGCGGGACGGCCGCGATGAGGCGCTGCGTGTACGCCTCCTGCGGGTTGCGCAGGATCTGGTCGCGCGTGCCCTGCTCGACGATCCGGCCGTGCTGCATGACGACGATCCGGTGCGCGAGCACGTCGACGACCGCAAGGTCGTGGGTCACGAACAGGCACGCGAACTGGAGGCGCTGCTGGAGGTCCTGCAGCAGCTCGAGCACGTGCGCCTGGACGGACACGTCGAGCGCGGACGTCGGCTCGTCGGCCACGAGCAGCTCGGGCGACAGGGAGATCGCACGCGCGATGCCGACGCGCTGCTTCTGACCGCCGGAGAGCTCGTGCGGGTACCGGTTGCGGTAGGCACGCGGCAGCTCGACCTGGTCGAGCAGCTCCTCGATCTTCTTCTGCAGCGCGGCCCCCTTGGCGAGCCCCGCGAGGAACATCGGCTCGCCGATGGACTCGCCGATGGGCAGGCGCGGGTTGAGCGAGGACGACGGGTCCTGGAAGACCATGCCGACCCGGCGCCGCAGCGACTTGAGCTTCTTGCTGGTCGGCTCGGTGAGGTCCGTGCCGGCGACGGTGAGCTGGCCCTCGACGATCGGGAGCAGGCCCACCGCGGCGCGGCCGATGGTGGTCTTGCCCGAGCCCGACTCACCGACGAGGCCGACGACCTCGCCCGGGTGGATCACGAGGTTCGCGCCCTCCACCGCGCGGAACGCGGCCACGCGCCCCTGCTTGGGGTACTCGATGGCGACGTCCCGCAGCTCGAGGATGGGCGCCGTGCCGCCGTTGGTCGCGGCCCGTGCCTCCTTCTCCGCCTGGGCGAGAGCCTTGCGGTTCTCCTCCTCGCGACGCGCGAGCTCGGCGGCGGACACGTCCGCCACGAGGTCCTCGTGGTGCGTCGCGGCGGCGAGCGCGGCCGTGACGTCGATCTCCTCGCCCTCCTCCGCGACACCGAGGTGCGGCACGGACGCGAGAAGCTCCTGCGTGTACGAGTGCTGCGGCGACGCGAAGATCTGCTGCGCCGTCCCCTCCTCCACGATCAGGCCCTTGCGCATGACGACGATGCGGTCCGCGAGGTCCGCGACCACGCCCATGTCGTGCGTGATGAGGATGACCGCGGAGTTGAGCTTGTCGCGCAGGTTACGCATGAGGTCGAGGATCTCGGCCTGGACCGTCACGTCGAGGGCCGTCGTGGGCTCGTCCGCGATGAGGAGCAGCGGGTCGCACGACAGCGACTGCGCGATCATGGCGCGCTGACGCTGACCGCCCGACAGCTGGTGCGGGTAGGAGTTGAACGCCTTCTGCGGGTCCGGCAGCTCGACGAGCCGGAGCAGCTCGAGCGCCCGCTCCTTGGCCTCGTCGGGCGAGATCTCGTTGTGCAGGCGCAGCGCCTCGATGATCTGGAACCCGACCGTGTAGACGGGGTTCAGGGCCGTCATGGGCTCCTGGAAGATCATCGCGATGTCGTTGCCGCGGATGTCGCGCATCTTCGACGCGCCGAGCCCGCGCAGCTCCTGGCCCTGCAGCTTGATCGACCCGGAGATCCGGGCGTTCTTGGGCAGCAGGTCGAGGATCGCCATCGAGCTCACCGACTTGCCCGAGCCGGACTCGCCCACGATGGCGAGCACCTCGCCCGCGTGGACGGTGTAGTTGAGGTTGATCGCGGCGGGCACCCACTTCTTGTCCACGCCGAAGTCGACGGACAGGTCGCGCACCTCGAGCACGGCCTCGGTCGCCGTCGCCTGACGGTCGGTCCCGATCGTTTGGGTCATCGTGTCGCTCCTGGGATCATGCGCATATGAGTTCGGGTCGAGGTGCCAGCAGTCAGGACGGGAATGCCGACGGCGGTGCCCGCGGCGCGGGCGTGACGTCGTTCTGGCCCCGCAGCAGCCCGTGGCTGACGGGCGCGTCCTGGGTGCTCCTCGCGGGCGTCACCGCGTCGCAGTGGCAGCAGCACGGCCTCGGTGGCCTGCTGCGCGCCGCGCCGTGGGCGCTCGGCGCCGGTTACCTCGCGTGGCTGGTGTTCTGGCGTCCCCGCGTGCGGGTCGCGGAGGACGCCGTCGTGGTCGTGAACCCGTTCCGGACGGTGCGGGTGCCGTGGGCGGCGCTCGTCGACGTGAGCACGCAGTACGCGCTCACGCTGGTCACGCCCCACGTTCGCGTCCGCGCCTGGGCGGCACCCGGGCCGGGTCGGCACAAGGCCTTCACGGCCGGTCCCGACGAGCTCCGCGGTCTGCCGAGCACGTCCTTCGACTCCCAGCGGAGCGTCCGGATCGGAGACCTGCGCGGCTCGGCCTCCGGCACGGCCGGCGAGCTCATCCGAGGCCACTGGCAGCACCTCGTCGAGACCGAGGCGCTGGAGCTCGGCGTCGCCGACACCACACCGGTCGAGTCGAGCTGGGACCGGACGGCGCTCGCCGTCCTGGCGGCGTGCGTCGTGCTCGGCGTGGCGGCTCAGCTGGTCTGAGCCGCCACGCACGCGCTCCGCGGCGATCACGGCAGCCCCGGCTCCGTCGCGCCGGACGACCCGTGCAGGGCGTCGTCGACCGGCGACTCGAGGGCCGCGGGCGCGACACGCTGGTCGCCCTTGTCCTTCTTGAGCCGGAACTTCTTCTGGCGGGGGTCGAACGCGTCGCGCAGGCCGTCGCCGACGAAGTTCACGCAGAGGCAGATGATCACGATGAACAGGCCGGGCCACCAGAACAGCCAGGGCCGCGTCGAGAACGCCGCCTGGTTCTGGCTGATGAGCAGGCCGAGCGAGATGTCCGGCGGCTGCACGCCGAGGCCGACGTAGGACAGCGCGGTCTCCGTGAGGATCGCGGACGACATCAGCAGCGTCGTGTTGACGGTGATGACGCCGATCGCGTTCGGCAGGATGTGCTTGAAGATGATCCGGCGGTTCGACGCTCCGGCGAGGCGCGCGGCGTCGACGAACTCACGCTCACGCAGGGTGAGGAAGTCGCCGCGCACGAGCCGCGCCATGCCGGTCCAGGAGACGAGCCCCAGGAAGGCCGCGAGGAACCACACCCCGCCGAGCTGGCGCGACGTCGTCGCGATCACGGCCGCCGCGATGAGCGACGGGATGATGATGATCATGTCCGTGAAGCGCATGAGGATCGCCTCGGTCTTGCCGCGGAAGAAGCCCGCGCTCGCACCGATGAGGATGCCCACGGCTGCCGCGACGACGCCGACGATGATCATGATCGAGATCGAGATCTGCGCTCCGCGCATGGTCATCGCGAACATGTCGCGACCGACGCGGTCCTGGCCGAACGGGTGGTCACCCAGGTGGAACGGGAACCACTGCAGGGTCGGGTGCCCGCCGTTCATGATGTCCGGCGTTTCCTTGTAGCTGTACTTCCACCAGCCCGGGATCGGGCCGAGCCCGATCGAGCTCACGGCAAGGATCAGCACCAGGATGAACACGATGATCCCGATCACGGCGCCACGGTGGTCCATGAAGCGCTTGAAGACGATGCGGCCCTGCGACAGGCCGCGGACCTGCTCCTCGGGCTCCGGGGTCGCCGGAGCCGGGGAGACCTCGTCCATGTTGCTCAGCGGCGATGTCATGCCTTCACCCTCACTCGCGGGTCCAGCGCGGAGTACGCCAGATCAGCCAACAGATTGAACACGACCGCCGTGATGCCCGTGACGATCGCGACCCCCATGACCGGGTTGGGGTCGATGTTCTTGATCCCGGTCAGGAACAGCTGCCCCATGCCCTGGAACGAGAACACGTTCTCCGTGATCACCGCACCACCGATCAGGCCGCCGATGTCGAACGCGACGATCGTCGCGAGCGGGATCAGCGCGTTGCGGAAGGCGTGCCGTGTGACGACGACGCGCTCGGACAGGCCCTTGGCACGCGCGGTCCGCACGTAGTCCTGCCCCATCACCTCGAGCATCGACGCGCGCGAGTAGCGGGTGTACGACGCGAGGGAGATGAGGATGATCGAGATCGTCGGGAGGATCAGGTGGGTCATCGTGTCGAGGCCCGTGATCCAGAAGTCGCCCTCGAGACCGGGGATCTTCGACCCGATGGTCGGGATGGGACGTCCGCGGACGAGCGGGTTGTCCGAGTAGGCCTGCCAGTTCTGCATGAACTGGTCGATCACGATGAGGAGACCCATCCCGAAGGTCGTGAGCATCGCCGCGCGGACCGACTGCGAACGGTCGTACCCGCCCATGAAGTGGCCGATCGCCCACGCGATCGCGAGCGCCACGACCAGCATGCCGACGAGGCCCCAGAAGCCCGTGTTCTCGAGCACCGGCTGCAGCGCGAAGTAGGCGATGACGCCCACGCCGACGCAGATCAGCGCGGAGTACAGCGCCCTGCGGTTGCGGAGCCCCGCGAAGAGGACCGTGGCGCCGTACGCGATCGCGACGCCGGTGATGGCGATCACGACCGGCCCGAGCGACGGGGTCTGGAACCACTTCGTGGCCGAGAGGAACACGAGGACGAGGGCTGTCACGGCTGCCGCCACCACGAACGTGATGCCGCGCCGCCGCCAGGTCCCGGCGACGATCACCGCCCAGACCAGCCCGGAGATGAGGGCGATCACGACGATCACCCCGGGCGCGATGGTCGCCGTCGCGAGGAAGTTGTTGAACTTGATCGCGCCGAACTCCTTGAGGAGGACGGCGACCCAGAACACCGGGAGCGAGAAGAACAGGAAGCTGATGAACGTGACCGAGTAGTCGAGCGTCGAGTACTGGCGCAGGGCCGTCACGACGCCGATCGCCACACCGAACACGATCGCGAGCACGGTGGCGGCCGTCAGCAGCTGCAGCGTCGCAGGGATGGCCTGGCCGAGCGCCGCGGTCACGGGCTGGTTCTGCAGGGTGACGCCGAGATCGCACTGGCCGGCGAACGGCACGACGCACTTGACCGCGCCGCCGAGCCAGAGGAAGTAGCGGAGCACGGGGGGGACGTCGAGGTTGAGCATCGCGGTGCGGGTCGCGATCTGCGCGTCCTTGCTGGGCGAGTTGCTCGACCGGATCGCTGCGAGCGGGTCGCCCGAGTACGCGATCAGCAGGTACACGATGAACGACGCACCCAGCAGGATGAAGAGGGAGGCTACGAGCCTCCGGACGATGTACGAGAGCATCGGAGAGGGATTCCCGTCTGAACAGGGCCGGCCGCCACGGGGTCGCCGCGGCGATGGGCAGCCTTTGAAGTCTAGGTCAGCGAGCGGGGTGCTCCGAATCGGGGCCTGGGCGGCGACGGACCACTATGTCCGCCTCGTTCCGCCGTGTCCGGGTTCGTCGTCAGGCCGCTTTCTGGCCGCTGGACCGCCGAAGGCGCCGGGACCCCGTGCGAGGTCCCGGCGCCTTCGAGTCCGGGTCAGTCGTCGAGCATCAGCTCTTGACGGACCAGTCCCAGACGTTCCACCAGACACCGTTCTGGTTGGGGTTGAACGAGTCGATGCCGGCCACACGGGCGGACTCGGCGTCGACACCGATCGACTGGAACAGCGGCAGGCCGTAGGCGTCGCCGAAGATGTCCTTGTCGATCTCCTGCTGCAGGGAGGTCTGCTCCGCCTTGTCGGTCGTCTGGATGAGCTTGCTCATCGCGGCGTCGGCCGACTTGTTGGAGTAGCCGTTGAAGTTCGAGCTCTGGCCGGTGCCGAAGATCTGCGGCACGCCGGAGACGCCCACACCGGGCGAGATCCAGCCGAAGATCGAGGCGTCGTACGAGCCGTCGCCGAGGCGCGAGCCCCAGTTGACGTCGCCCTCGTTCTTGATCTTGAAGCCGGCCTTCGAGGCGGACTGCGAGATCAGCGTGAACGCGTCGACACGGTTCGGGTTGTCCGAGTTGTAGAGGACCCGGACCGTCGGGGTCGCCCCGTTGAGGAGCTTCTTGGCACCCTCGACGTCGACGTCGGCGTAGTTGCTCGAGCCGTTGTTCGCGACCGAGTCCGCGTAGCCCTCGTTCGCGGGGACGAAGAGCTGCGAGTCGAGCACCTTGGCGTTCGAGTCGAGCGGCGTGATGATCGCGTCGAGGATCGCCTGGCGCGGGATCGTCTTGAGGAAGGCCTCACGGACGTTCTTGTCCTTGAACACGCCGCTGAAGTTCAGGTCCACGTGGTCGTACGAGAGCTGGTTGCCCTTGTGGATCTGGACGCCGGGGACCTGGTCGAGCGCGGCCAGCGTGTCGGCGTTCGCCTGCGGGGCGATGACGTCGACCTCACCGTTCTGGAGCGCCTGGATCTGCGCCTGCGGGTCGGCGATCGTGCGAATGACGATCGAGTCCAGCTTGGCCTTGTGGTCGCCCTGGTACTTGGTGTTCGGGACCAGCGTCAGCGACTTGCCCTGGTCGATCGCCGAGACGACGTACGGGCCGTCCGAGAGGTAGAGCGACGGGTCGCTCGGCAGCGTCTTGGAGTCGAAGCCGGTGTTGTAGAAGTCGGCGACCTTCTTGAGCGTCGCGTTCACCTTGCCGGGCTTGGCCGGGTCGCCCTTCGCCTGGTCCTGGAGGAGCTTGATGAACGCGTCCTCGTCGGCCAGGCCGGCGTGCTTCCAGATCACGTGCGCCGGCGGCATGCCGGTGATGGAGTACGCAGTCTCCCAGTCGGCGAACGGCTTCGTGTACTCGATGGTGATCGACTTCTTGTCGTCGCTCACGGTCGGGAACTTCGTGTCGTTCAGACCGAGGGTCGAGCCCGCGTAGTCGAAGTAGTTCGTGCCCTTGGTGACCTTGCCCTCGGCGTCGGTCGTGCCGTCGTTGTAGTAGCCCGACTCGACCGCCCACGTGAGGAGCAGGTCGTCGGCGCTGACCGGCGTGCCGTCGGACCACTGCGCCTTGTCGCTCAGCGTGTACTTGACGGTCAGCGGGTCCTGCTTGACGACCTCGTACGTACCGAAGCTCGTGTCCTTCTGGACCTGGAGCTTGTCGTCGATGTAGTTGAAGCCCGACTGCGTCGCGAGCGACACCTTCGAGTTGATGTCGGTGTTGCCGTTCGCGGTGAGCGAGTTGAACGAGAAGAACGCGTTCACCTCCGCCACCGTCACGGTGCCACCGGTCTTCACCGCTGCGCTCTCGGACCCGGTCGTCGTCGACTCGGGCTTGTCCGACGAGCTGCAGGCCGAGAACAGCAGGGCACCTGCGGCAGCAACCGCGACCGCGGCGCCGTATCGCCTGATCTTCAATGTTCCTCCTCGAGGGTGGACGGACCCTGTACCGGATGCCTCGCCGCGAGGGCGGCGGGGGCACCACGCCAGCGCACAGGGCCGTCGTTCGTGTGGGGCCACGGTACCCGCGGTTGCAGCACCCTGGGGTAACTGCTACTGGCCAGTACGTTCGATCGTTATTGATTTGATACTGGTCGGTACGCCACGTTCACACGTCGCCCCGGCGAGAAACATGCGTGTAACAACAATTCCGCCCCGTCGTCCCAGTTGGTGACGCCGGCGAGCCCCGCCGTCAGGTCAAGCTCGGCCACGACGTTCTCGAGGACCTCCCGGACACCGTCCTCGCCGGCCACCGCCAGCCCGTACACCGACGGGCGGCCGAGCAGCACCGCGTCGGCGCCGAGCGCCAGCGCCTTGACGACGTCCGCCCCCGACCGGATCCCCGAGTCGAGCAGCACGGTGCGGTCCGCGCCCACCGCCTCACGGACGCGGGGAAGCGCCTCGGCCGCCGCGACCGCCCCGTCCACCTGGCGTCCGCCGTGGTTCGAGACGACGACCCCGTCGACGCCCAGGTCGAACGCGCGCCGCGCGTCGTCGGGGTGCAGCACGCCCTTGAGGACGACCGGGAGGCGGGTGCGCTCGCGCAGCGTCGCGACGTGGTCCCACGAGAGCGCGGGGTTGGAGTAGGCGTCGAGGAACGTCTCGACCGCGGCGCGCGGCTCGCGCGAGCGGAGGTTCGCCCAGGTGGAGCCCGGGTACGCGCGGGACATCGCGAGCAGGGTCCGTACCGCGCCCGGCGTCACGCGCAGCGGCCGGCCGGGCTGCTCCGACCGCGCCAGCCGCTCGCGCACGAGCTCACGGAAGCGCGGGTCCGACGTGTACTGCGCGAGGCCGAGGCCGCGGACGAACGGCAGGAGGCCCCGGTCGAGGTCCATCGGCCGCCAGCCCAGGAGAGTCGTGTCGAGCGTGACGACGACCGCCTGCGCGCCGGCGCGCTCGGCACGGCCGAGGAACGAGTCGACGAGCTCCTCGTCCTTGCTCCAGTACAGCTGGAACCAGCGCGGCCCGTCACCCATCGCGGCGGCCGTCTGCTCCATCGGCGCGCAGCCCTGGTTGGAGAACACGTACGGCAGCCCGACGGACGCCGCCGCACGCGCGATCGCGAGGTCCGCGTCGGGCGCGACGAGCGCCGCCGCGCCGACCGGGCCGACGAGCACCGGCGCCGGGTACCGGTGGCCGAAGAGCTCGACCGACAGGTCCCGCGCGGTGACGTCCCTGAGGACCCGCGGCACGATCGCCCACGCGTCGAGGGCGGCACGGTTGGCGCGCATCGTGGCGCCCGACCCCGCTCCCCCGGCGACGTACGCCCAGGCGTCCCTCGACATGCGCCGGCGTGCGGCGCGCTCGAGCCCCGCGGGATCTGTCGGCACCCGCGGCCGCCGGCCGAGCGCCCCTGCCCGGTAGACGGCGTCCTGCCGAGCGCGGCCAGGGCCGCCGGAACCCGGGGCGGCACGCGGGGGCGGCGGCGGAGGGACGGGCGGGAGTGCGCGCGCACCGGCGTCGTCGACGGTCATAGGGGCGAGTCTGCCCCAACGGGACCGCCGGTCCGGGAACGAGGTCGCGGTCAGCTCTCGCCGGTCTCCGGGACCTGCTGCGCGGCCCCCGCCTGCTCCGCGAGCTCGTCGAGGTGCGCGACGTACGCGCCCCACCACTCCGCGTCGCGATCGGGGAGGTTGCTGTTGCCGACCGCGAGGCCGACCGACCCGTCAACGAGCTCGCGGACGATGTCCGCGTGACCCGCGTGCCGGGCGGTCTCGTCGATCATGTGGACGAGGACCCGGTGCAGCGTGACGTCGGGCGTGCCCCACCACGGCACCCGGCCGGGAGCGTCGAGCGGAAGCGCCTCGACCGTCGCGTCCGAGTGCGCCTGGACGCGGCGATAGAAGGCGAGGACGTCCTCGATCGACTCGTCGGCGGTGGCCCACATGTCGGCGTTGGGCTCGGCGTCGTCCTCGAACCACGGCATGGGCTCGGGGAACGGCCGGCCGAAGCACACGCCCAGGTACTCCGCCTCGGTCGACGCGACGTGCTTGACGAGGCCGAGCAGGTTGGTGCCCGTGCGCGTCAGCGGGCGACGGGCGTCGCGCTCGGACAGTCCATCGAGCTTCCACTCGAGCGCCTTGCGCAGGCCGTCGAGGTAGCGCTTGAGGGTCGCCTTCTCGTCCGCGGCCCCGGGAGCGCCGTCGGCGGCGGGCTCCGTGCCGGCGGCGACGCGCCACTCCCCCACAGCCGCGTAGGCGGAGTCGCGGACCTCCTCGCCGACGCCGTCCGCGAGGTCGTAGTGCGACAGGTTGCCCGCCCAGTACCGCAGGATGCGGCCGAGCTCCGTCGTCGGGTCGTCGGGCAGTGCGTCCAGGTCGACGCTGAGCGTGAAGCGCATGCGCCCACCGTGCCACGACGCGCCCACGCACGCCCCGGCATTTCCGGAGCCACGGTTCCGCGCGGACCGCCCTACCCCGTACGACGACGCCCTGGCATCATCGGCGCATGAGTCGAGGGGGACGGCCACGTCGGCTGGTGCGCGCGGCGCTCGCCGCCGGTGTCCTGGCGACGACGGCGCTCGCGCCGACGGGGTGCTACTCGTGCAGCATGCCTGCCGACACTCCCCCGGCGGTCGACGTCGATGCACGCGCGTGGTTCGTGACGCACCCGGGCCGGTCGGCCTGGGTCTCGGCCTGCATCGAGACGACCTGCGAGGACATCGAGCGCACGTCGTCCGGCACCCCGGTCACCGTCCCTCGCGGCACGGCCGACGCGGCGCAGGACCTCGTCGTCACCCTGCGGGCCGACGGCCACTCGTCGGTCGAGCACCTCACCGTCACGCTCGGCACGACGAGCACGCACGGGCCGTGCGGCACGTTCTCCCACCGCGGCCGCGTCGTCGAGGTCGGGGCCGACGGAACGCTCACGGCGGGCGGCGTGCTGCCCACCCCGGACGCCGTTCAGACCCGCCGCGCGAGCACCACGAGCTCCCCCACGCCTTCGCCGACGGGCTGACGGTCCCACCCGCCGTACACCTGCTCGACGACGAAGCCCGCCGCCGTGAGGTCGGCGCGCAGGCGCGCCTCCGAGCGGAAGACGAGCTCGCCGTCGTCGACGACGTGCGTCCCGTCGGCCAGCAGCGTGTGCTCGGCGAGGTGGACGAGCCACCGGTCCGGGGCGTCGTCGTCGACCGCGGCGACCTCGTGCCAGACCTCGGCCGCCGTGCCGTCACGGAGGGACACGGTGCCGCGCGAGTCGTCGGGGTTCCAGCGCTCCCACGCGCGCCCCTCGGGGTCGCGGGAGTCGAACGCGAGGAGCCCGCCCGGGACGAGCGCGGCGTGGAGGTCCTCGAGGGTGCCCCTCCACATCTCCTCGTCCGTGATCGCCTGGGCGACGTGCGCCGTCATGATCGCCGCGTCGAACCCCGAGCCGGGCGGGACCTGCTCCGAGGTCCCGACCACCCACACGACCCCGTCCGCACCGGGCTTGCGGCGGGCCGCGGCGACGGCCGCACCGTCGGGGTCGATGCCCGTGACGCGGTGCCCCGCGGTCGCGAGCGCCAGGGTGAGCCGACCGGTCCCGCAGCCGAGGTCGAGGACGCGTGAGTCGGCGCGGCCGCCGACGAGCGTGAGGAAGAAGTCGTCGTCCTCGGCCCAGAGGTTCTGGGCGTCGTAGAGCGCGGTCCGGTCGTCGTCCGGCAGGGCCGGGCTGGTGGGGCTCATGGTTCGACGGTAGACGCCGCGGGCTCGTCGGTCCCTCAGAATTCGGCGTGGTCTCACAGTGCGCGCGGACGTCACGCGACGTGACACCCGTCGACGGTGCTCACGGGCGGTGGGGCGGGAGCCGTTCGTTGCCGCGACGGTAGTTCCCGGTAGCCCGGGCAAGGAGCTGCTGGTCGGTCGCGTCGTCGACGCCCAGGCGCTCGACGAGCTTCTCTGCCGCGCGACCGGCGACGGTCACGACCTCTCGGCCGCCGCGGAACACGCGGACGGTCCCGGCCTGGGTGACCTGGTAGTCGAAGGGGTCGTCGTCGAGGGGCATCACGCTTCCTTCCCTCGGCGGGGCGCGAGGGCGTCGAGGGTCAGCGACACGAGGCGGCCAGGTGACGCGCCCGCGCCGCCCGCGCCGGTGCCGCTCAGCGCGGCGAGCGCGAAGGCGGCGAGCTCGGCGGGCGGGACGTCGTCGCGGACCGCTCCTGCCGCGGCCGCCGCCGCGACGAGCCCGGCGACGACGCCGGGGAGCGCGCCCGCAGGCCCGTGCGCGCCCGGACGGGCGCGAAGGAGCGCGACCTGCCCGGCGGCGGCGCCGTGGTCCGGGTGCCGCTGCGCCTCGGCGTAGGCGGTCAGGACCCGCCGCAGCCGCTCGGCAGCGGTACCGGGCTGCGCGCCGAGCGCGGAGAGCCGCGCGACCTGTCCGGCGACCTGGTCGTCGTGCCACGCGGCGAGGATTGCGTCGACGTCGGCGAAGTACTTGTAGAGCGTCGCGCGGCCGATGCCGGCGAGCTCGGCGATCCCCGACATCGTGACGCCGGTGAGCCCTCGCTCCTCGACGAGGCGGCCGGCCGCGCCGACGACGGCCGTCCGCACCTGGTGACGGTGCGTCTCGATCGTCGACGTCCAGAGCTTCGGCATACCCGGCATGCTACACATCGTCGTGCGAGCGACAGCGTGTATTGATAGGGACACTATGTCGCGTTAACGTGAGCGCATGGCACCTCACGCGCACCGGCGCGGCGACGGCCCGCACCTGCACGGCAGCGGCGACGTCGTCTCCCGTCCCCGTCTGTACGAGGTCACGAGCGGCCTCGCGTTCCGCGGCCGGCGTCGTCGGACCTACGACGCCGTCCTCGACGCGGCGCACGTGCGCACGGGCGACCGCGTGCTCGACGTCGGGACCGGGCCGGGCCTGCTGGCCCGCCGCGCGGCGCGGCGCGTCGGGCGGACCGGCCGGGTGATCGGGGTGGACCCGTCCCCCACTGCCGTCGAGGCCGCCTCCCGCCGGAGCGTCGCGAACCTCGCGTTCGAGGTCGGGGTGGCCCAACGGCTCCCGTTCGACGACGGCACGTTCGACGTCGTCGTCTCGATGCTCGCGCTCCACCACGTCGGCGACGCCGACCTCGGCCGGGCGTTCCGCGAGGCGTACCGGGTGCTCGTCCCTGGCGGGCGGGTGGTCGTGGCCGACTTCCTGGCCGACGACGACGGCACCCCGGTGACACCCGGGCGCAGCGACAGCCGGGGCCTGCGGCACCGGCCGGTGGCGGGCGTCGCCACGACGCTGGGCGAGGCGGGCTTCCGGGTCGAGGGCCGCGGGTCGCACGCGCACGGGATCGGGCACGTCGCCGCGACGCGTGCGTGAACGTGAGCGCGCACGTGCTCGCCGCGACGACGTCCGGCGACGAGGACGGTCCGCCGGTCGTCCTGCTGCACGGCATCCTCGGCAGCGCCGCGTACTGGGAGGCGGTGACGCGCCGGCTGCCCGACCGCCGCACGATCGCCCTCGACCTGCTGGGGTTCGGCGCGTCGCCGCGTCCCACCGGCTCCGCCTACGACACCGCCGACCACGTGGCGGCCGTCGTCGCGACGCTCGATGCCCTGGACCTTCGCGCGCCCGTCACGCTCGTCGGGCACTCGATGGGGGCTCTCGTCGCGCTGCGGCTCGCCGCGGACCACCCCGACCGGGTCGCGCGGCTCGTGCTCGTCGGCATGCCGGTGTTCGCGTCCCCGGAGGCGGCGCGCCGCTCCCTCGCCCGGACGCCGCTGCGGCGTGCGCTCCTCTACGGGCCGACCTCGCGCGCGCTCTGCCTCGTCTGGTGCCGCGCGCTCCGGCCGCTCAGCCGACGCGTCGCCGCGCTCTACGTTCGACGCGTGCCCGCGGCCGTCGGGCGGGCCACCGTCGACCACTCCTGGCGGTCGTACTCACGCTCGTTGGCCGGCGTCGTCGAGAACCAGACCGCCTCGGCGGACCTCGCCCGCACCCGGTGCCCGGTCGTCGTCGTGCGCGGAGACCGGGACCCGGACGCGCACCTGCCCGCCGGCGCCGACGCGCTCCCGGGCGTCCGCGACGTGCTGGTCCCCGCCTGGCACCAGGTGCCGATCGAGCGGCCGGACGTCGTCGCGGACGCCGTGCGTGGCAGCCAGTCCGCGTACTGCCTCGCTCGGGCCGCGGATTGCTAGCCTGACGCGATGAGCGAGGCGTTGGACGACGGGCCGTTCTACCACGGGACCAAGGCGCAGCTGCGGGTCGGGGACCTCCTCACCGCCGGCTTCCGGTCCAACTACCGGCCCGAAGTCGTCATGAACCACGTCTACTTCACGGCTCTGCCCGACGGCGCCGGGCTGGCCGCCGAGCTCGCCGCTGGCGACGGCGAACCGCGCGTATATCTCGTGGAGCCGACCGGGGAGTTCGAGAACGACCCCAACGTCACCGACAAGAAGTTCCCCGGCAACCCCACGCGCTCCTACCGGAGCTCGGAGCCGCTCCGCGTCGTCGGCGAGGTCACGGACTGGACGCGGCTCACGCCCGAGGCACTGCAGGGCTGGCGCGACCGGCTGGCCGCCATGGTCGACGAGGACCGCGCGGAGATCATCAACTGACCGTCGCCCGTCAGGCCCAGCTCGGCTCGCGCGCGGCGTAGTCCTCGGCGGCGCGCGTGAACGCGCGGATCCTGCCGCTCTCCGCGCCCGAGCGCCAGACGAACCCCCACTCGTAGGGCGGCCCGTCAGGGAACGGGACGTAGGCGACGTCCGGACGGGCGTAGTACCTGCTCGCGTGCGACGGCGCCGGGTACATGCCTTGGCCCGCGCCCACCAGCGCGATCAGCTCCTGGATGGTCTCGATGGCAGCCCCACGCTCGACGACGTGACCGGCGGGCGTGCGACGCGGGACGCGGTGCTCGTCCCAGTAGGCCGGCAGGGTCGCCGGGGAGCGCAGGACGGTGTCGCGCGCGAGGTCCTCGAGCGTCACCGACTCCCGGCGCGCGAAGGGGTGCCGCGCCGAGACCGCGAGCACGCTGGGTTCGCGGATCAGGGTCGGGCCCGTGGTCAGGTCGGGCTCCAGCACCGGGAACGCGCAGATGAACAGGTCGACCTCGTCGCCTCGCAGCGGGTCGAAGCCGTCGCCGAACTGGCACTCGCGGATCCGGACCTCGAAGTCCGGGTACCTCGCCTTGACCCGCTCGGCCACCCCGAGGACGAACGGGCCGCCCGGCGCGCCGGCGAATCCCACCCGCAGGACTCCGCCGACCGACCGTCCGGCGTCGACCGCCCGCTGCAGCCCCTCGACGATCTGGTCGTACGCCGGCCGGAGATCGTCGTGCAACCGGCGCCCGACCGGCGTCAGGACCACGCGCCGGCTGGTGCGCTCGAACAGCGCCACGCCGACCCGGCGCTCCATCGCCTTGATGGTCTGGCTCACCCGCGCCGTCGACACGTGCAGCCGCTCGGCCGTCCGGCCGAAGTGCAGCTCGTCGGCCAGCGTCAGGAAGATCTCGATGTCACGGCGCTCCACTGTGCCCCCTCGGCGTTAACGCACACCTTAACGACCGTTGTGAACTTGGCCGTTGGTCGACGCGCGGCCGCAGCCGAAGTTGGAAGCACAGGTCAACGACTCGACACAGGGAGCATCGAATGGACCACACCACCACGCTCGTCATCGGCGGCACGGGCAAGACCGGCCGCCGGGTCGTGCACGGGCTCACCCGCCGCCACCACCCCGTGCGGATCGGCTCACGTACCGCCGGGCTGCCGTTCGACTGGGACGACCCGACGACTTGGGCGCCCGCCCTGCAGGGAGCCCACGCCGCGTACATCACGTTCCAGCCCGACCTCGCCGTCCCGGGTGCGGCCGCCGCGATCGGCGAGCTCGCGCAGCTCGCCGTCGACTCCGGCGTGCGCAGGCTCGTGCTCCTCTCGGGCCGAGGCGAGCCGGAGGCCGAGAAGGCCGAGCTGGCGCTGAGCGAGTCGGGGGCCGACTGGACGGTCCTGCGCGCGAGCTGGTTCGACCAGAACTTCAGCGAGAGCTACCTGCTCGACCCGGTCCTCGACGGCCGGCTCGCGCTGCCGGCGGGCACCGTGCCCGAACCCTTCGTCGACGCGGACGACATCGCCGACGTCGCCGTCGCGGCTCTCACGGAGCGCGGCCACGAGGGCCGGACCTACGAGCTCACAGGGCCACGGGCCCTGACGTTCGCCGACGTGGCCGCCGAGATCTCCGCCGCCACCGGACGGTCGGTCGACTACCTGCCTCTCACTCCCGCGGAGTTCGCCGCCGAGCTCACGGGGGCCGGGGTTCCGGCCGAGGTCGTCGAGCTGCTCGACTACCTGTTCACGACCGTGCTCGACGGGCGCAACGAGCACCCCGCCGACGGCGTCCGGCAGGCGCTGGGCCGCGAGCCACGCGACTTCGCCGACTTCGCCCGGCGCACCGCCGCGACCGGAGTCTGGAACGCGCGGTGATCCGGCAGATGAGGAAGGCGCAGGCGATCACGCTCGTCGCCGCCACGATCACCACGGGCCTCATGGCCGGCCTGTTCGCCGCGTTCGCCTACGCGGTCATGCCCGGGCTGTCGCGCGACGCCGACCGGTCGTACGTCGAGACGATGCAGAACATCAACGACGCGATCCTCAACCCCGTGTTCATGCTCTGCTTCGTGGGCGCGTTCGGGCTGATCGCGCTCGGTGCCGTGCTCGCCTGGCGCGGCCACGACCGCGCCACCCTGCCGTGGCTGATCCTCGCGCTCGTGCTGTACGCCGCGACGTTCGTCGTGACCAGCGCCGTCGACGTCCCCCTCAACGACCAGCTCGCCCGCGCCGGGGACCCGAGCCACATCCACGACCTCGCCGCCGTACGCGACACCTTCCACACCCCGTGGGTCATCTCGAACGGCGTCCGCGCGCTCCTCAACCTCGCCGCGTTCGGCGCGCTGAGCTGGGCGCTGGTCGTCTTCGGCCGCGTGACGGCCGGGTCCGCGGCAGGGTCGGCAGCCGCATCCGCGGCCGGGCCCGCGGTCCCTCAGCCGCGGGTCCCAGCATTCACCCCAGCGCCTCAGCCTGGGCCAGGCTGGAGCGGTCAGCCGCAGGGAGAGCACCCCTGGGGTTCGCGCGGGTAGAAGCGCCCGCCACGAGGCGGGCCGTCAGGGCAGGATCTCGTGCCGGGCCGGGTCAAGACGCCGGCCCGGCACGACGCGTACGGACGCCTCAGAAGTCGCGGTCGGACAAGCCCAGCGATCGCCACCGCTCGGCCGCCTCGTCCTTCGGCAGCCAGGCGAACTCGAACAGTCGCGACGGTCCCGCTCCGGTACGTCGTGCCCCACCGTCCCTGCGTCACGACGGACGGCCCGACGTGATCGAGGAACCCGGCGTCGAGCTCGCGCACGGTGTACCAGCCGGGGCCGTAGTCCTCGAAGGCGGGCTCCTTGGTGCCGTCCGTCAAGACGATCACGAACCACGGCCACGGCGACCGCGACGGGAAGGAGATCCTGCCGACCACGCTGGCCAGGTACCCCTCGACGACCCCGTCCACCGACAGCGTCCCGAGGCCGTGGTCGTAGGCCCGGAGCTCGGGGTCCGGCAGGTCGTAACGGCGTTCGGCCCGCGCTCGTCGCCGCGCCTCGGCGCGCTCCTGGCGATCAGTACCCACGGACCGAGTATGTGACCCCGCAGCGGGCCACGGGGCCTCACTGCGCCGAGCGGCGCGCCAGGTGGAGCAGCGGGTAGGGGCGACCGTCGTCGTCGAGCGCACTCCGCCCGACGACGTCGAACCCCCGGCGACGGTAGAACGCGACGGCCTGGGGGTTCTGCTCGTTGACGTCCACGGCCGTCACACCCAGCCCGACGACGTGCTCCAGCAGCGCGGTCCCGATCCCGCGGCCGCGCTCGGCGTCGTCGACGAACAGCATCTCGAGCCTGTCGCCGGCCGTACCCGCGAACCCGACGACGACGCCGTCGCGCTCCGCGACGACGAGGCCGACCTGCGGAAAGTAGTCCGAGGCGAGCCGCGTCTCGATCGCGTCACGATGCGCCACGGAGAGGAAGTCGTGTGTCGCGTCGACGGCGGTGCGCCAGACCGCGACCAGGCGCGGGTACTCGTCCGGCCCTCGCGTGCGCCGGATCGTCACGCCGGGCGCCGGGTGGGTCGTGATCGTCTCCTCCGAGCCGGTCTCCGCGCCACCGACCGCCCGCTCGTAGGCGGCCGCCAGCTGCTCGCTGGGACGGGGCGCGTCGGGGTCCGGGCGAGGGATGCCGAGGTGGAGCTCGCGGAGCTCGTCCATCAGGGCGTCGACGAGCCCGGGGCCGCCGTCGCGCAGCAGCTCGGCACGCACCCGCAGGCGCCGCTCGCCGTCACGATGCGCCAGACCCCAGTTTCCGAGGGCGACCATGACCGGAAGGACCTGGATGCCGGCCTCGGTCAGCGAGTACGCCGCCCGCTGGCCACGGTGCGCCTCGTCACGGGTGAGCAGACCGGCTTCGACGAGTCGCTTGAGCCGGCTCGCGAGGATGTTGGAGGCGATCCCCTCCTCCGACCCGGCGAGGAGCTCGCGGAAGTACCGGCGGTTGCCGAACACGATGTCGCGGAGCACCAGCATCGCCCACGGGTCGCCGAGCACCTCGACGGCGGCATTGATCGCGCACCCTGACCGCGGAGCCCGCGTCATCCCGCCTGTGCCCCCGGAAACTAGTGCTTGCAACTCAAAACCACCTGGGCCTACCGTATCGAGACAGATTGCAGACTGCAATCAGTCGCCGGGGAGGCCGGAACGATGAGCCAGTACATCATCTACTTCAACCAGCAATGGGTGGGCGACCACACCGCGGAGTGGTTCGCGAGCCGTGGGCCGCTCGCGAACGCCGTCGTGTCCGACATGAAGGATGCCGGGGTCCTCGTGTTCGCGGCGGGCGTGGACGAGGACGTCGATTCCGCGGTCACCGCCGACGCGACCAGCGGCACCGTGGTGACCAGCAGCGGGTTGTACGCGCCCGACGAGCAGTACATCGGCGGGCTGACGATCATCGACGTCGCCGACGACCAGGCCGCGAACGAGTGGGGCGGCAGGATCGCCGAGGCCTGCGGCTGGCCGCAGCAGATCCGCCGCGTCTACTGACCGACCGGGTCCCGGGGCCGCACGGCGGCTCAGACGTTGAAGCGGAACTCCACCACATCCCGGCAGATACAACCTCTGCGACGCGGACAGTCCACGACCGGGTCGACTGACACATCCCGACACGGTGGTCAGCATCGCGAGGCCGCGCCACTCAAAGATCGCGCGGCTTCTCGCCCCGGACATACCCCGACTGCAGAGAGCCGCCCGCCTCGTCGAGCAGCGCGCTGCAGCTTTTCAGAAGAGCGCCCGTGTCGCGTCCACCGTGGTCTGCCCAAGCCGCCAAGGCGAACGGGTCGCCGTGCGCACGCAGCTCACGCAGCAGCCACTTCCCCGTCCCTACCCAGCGTCCCGCCAACAGCTGGGCCAACTCAGCCGCTTCCTTCCAAGTCGCCCACGACACCACGTTGCGGATGCCCAGATCCGCCGCATCCGCGACATCGTCGACCAATGCCGACAGCGCGTACCGCCGTCGGTTCAGCTGTTCAGCATCGATGGGTGCAGGACCTGCATCAAGCACCGCCCGCGAGGCTGCAGCCATGCAGTCAGCGACTTCGCCCGGAACGAGCGACACTCCGAATGCGACCAGACTGTCCAGTACAGGGCGGCCTCCGTCGCGCCCCTTCTTCAGCCACGCCAAGAGCGCGTCCCGGCCGTACACGAAGGCTTCCACGAGTTGACCCTCGTACGTGACCGTCTCGACGAACGACGCGGAGGCCCACGCATCCGGCAGCACGATCAGGATGTCGAGGTCCGAGGAGTCGGTTGCGTCTCCCGATGCGGCGCTGCCGCCGAGGAACGCCGCGAGTGCCTGCGGATAGTGCGCAACGACAAAGCGTCGCGCGCGGGCCACGAAGTCGGTCACGTCAACGATCCTGCCGAATCGTCAAGGAGGTTCGCGAACCGTTTCGCCCGGCCCCGACTAGACGTTGAAGCGGAACTCCACCACGTCGCCGTCGACCATGACGTAGTCCTTGCCCTCGATGCGAGCCTTGCCGGCGGACCGGGCGTTCGCGACCGACCCCTGCTCGACGAGGTCCGCGAACGAGACGACCTCGGCCTTGATGAACCCGCGCTCGAAGTCGGTGTGGATGACGCCGGCAGCCTGGGGCGCCGTCCAACCCTGGTGGATGGTCCAGGCGCGGGCCTCCTTGGGCCCGGCCGTGAGGTAGGTCTGCAGGCCGAGCGTGTGGAAGCCGACCCGGGCGAGCTGGTCGAGGCCCGACTCCTCGAGCCCCGCGTCCTCGAGCATCTCGGCGGCGTCCTCAGGCTCGAGCTCGGCGAGGTCGGCCTCGAACTTCGCGTCGAGGAAGATCGCGTCCGCGGGCGCGACGAGCTCCCGGAGCTTGCCCTGGAACTCGGCGTCGGCGAGGCCGGCGTCGTCGGTGTTGAAGACGAAGATGAACGGCTTCGCGGTGAGGAGCTGGAGGCTCGCGACGTCCTCGAGGTCGAGCTTCGCGGCGGCCGCGCCGCCCGAGAGGGTCGTGCCCGACTCGAGGATCGCGTTCGCGGTGCGGGCGGCCTCGAGGAGCTTCGGGTCGCCCTTCTTGATCTTGTTCTCCTTCTCGAGGCGCGGCAGGGCCTTCTCGAGGGTCTGGAGGTCGGCGAGGATCAGCTCGGTCGTGATGGTCTCGATGTCGCTCGCCGGGTCGACCTCGCCGTCGACGTGCACGACGTCCGGGTCCGCGAACGCGCGCGTGACGAGGCAGATCGCGTCGGCCTCGCGGATGTTCGCGAGGAACTTGTTGCCGAGGCCCTCGCCCTCGCTCGCGCCCTTGACGATGCCCGCGATGTCGACGAACGACACAGTCGCGGGGACGATCCGCTCGCTGCCGAACACCTCGGCGAGAGTGCCGAGGCGCGCGTCGGGCAGGGGCACGACGCCCACGTTCGGCTCGATCGTCGCGAACGGGTAGTTCGCGGCGAGAACCTGGTTGCGGGTCAGCGCGTTGAAGAGGGTGGACTTGCCGACGTTGGGCAGTCCGACGATGCCGATGGTGAGAGCCACGGGAGACGAGTCTACGGGGGTAGCGTCAGGCGGATGTCCCTGCACCCTGCTGACGCCGCCGTCCTTCGCACCGGCCGCCTGCTGCTGCGCCGGTGGGACCCCGCCGACCCGGCCGACGTCGACTTCCTCTTCGACACGTACTCGCGGTGGGACGTCCAGCGCTTCATCGGCCGCGTGCCGCGCGTCATGGAGGACCGCGACGAGGCGATCGCCCGCGCGGAGACCTGGGCGTCGCCGGTGGGCGGCGCGCCGTTCGGCGTGTGGGCCGCGACCCTCGCGTCCGACGGCGCACGCCTGGGGAGCGTCCTGCTCAAGTCGATCCCCGCGTCCGGGCCGACCGAGCCGCTCGAGCCGTCGGGCGACGTCGAGATCGGTTGGCACCTCCACCCCGATGCGTGGGGCCACGGCTACGCGACGGAGGGCGCGAGCGCGGCGCTGGCCGCGGGCTTCGCCTCGGGCCTCGACCGCGTCGTCGCGGTCACCCACCCGGACAACGTGGCGTCCCAGGCCGTCTGCCGGCGCCTCGGCATGACGGCGCTGGGCCTCAGCGACGCCTACTACAACGCCACGTGCGCGCTGTTCGAGCTCGAGGCGGCGACGTTCGAGCGCCCCGGGACCAGCGGAAACGCCGAGTGACAGGCGTGTCATTCGTGCCGTGTCGGTGGCCGCTGGCACCCTGGCCCATATGACGACGGTTCTCGTGGGACTCGGCGCCCTGCTGGTCGGGGTCGTGGTGGGCTACCTGCTCCAGGTGGTGCGGGCGGGCGCGCACGGGCGCGACCTCGAGCTGCGCGCCGTGCGCGCGGAGGAGTCGCTCACGGCGCTGCAGCGAGCTTCGGCCGCGCAGCTCGAGAACGCGCGGTCGGCGGCGGACCAGCAGGCCGAGCACCAGATGCGGCAGACGGCGGCGCAGGTGCAGGCGCTCAGGCAGCAGGCCGACGAGCGCGTCGCGCAGGTGGCACGCGACGCCGAGGAGCGGATCGCCCTCGCGGAGCGCGCGGCCGCCGAGAAGACCGCCGCGCTCAAGGCCGACCAGGCGCGCCTCGCCGAGCAGTTCCAGGCCGTCGCCAACAAGGTGCTGGCCGTCAACAACGAGCAGTTCCTCGCCCTCGCGACCGAGCGGCTCGGCAAGGTCCAGTCCGAGGGCACGGCAGACCTCACCAAGCGGCAGGAGGCAGTCCAGGCGCTCGTCGGGCCGCTCGCGGAGAACCTCGAGAAGATCCGTGCCCAGGTCGAGGAGACCGAGAAGCAGCGGCTCACGGGCACGCTCGACCTCAAGCACCAGGTCGTCGAGATGCGCACCGAGGCCGAAAAGCTCCGCCGCGAGACGTCCCAGCTCAAGAACGCGCTCAGCAAGTCCCAGGTCCGCGGGGCGTGGGGCGAGATGCAGCTCCGACGCCTGGTCGAGTCCGCGGGCATGCTCGACCGCGTCGACTTCGAGGAGCAGGTCCAGGTCGCCGGCGGCGCGCTGCGGCCCGACATGGTGGTCCGCCTCGCGGGCGGCAAGAGCGTCGTGGTCGACGCCAAGGTGTCGCTCGCCGCGTTCCTCGAGGCCCAGGCCGCCGACGACGACGCCGTCCGGGTCGACCGCCTCGCCGCCCATGCTCGGCACATGCGCACCCATGTCGACGACCTGCACCGCAAGGAGTACTGGGAGCAGTTCTCCCCCACCCCCGAGTTCGTCGTCATGTTCGTGCCCGCCGAGTCGTTCCTGTCCGCGGCGGTCGACGAGGACGCGGCGCTCATGCAGTACGCGCTCGAGCGCAACGTCATCCTCGCGACCCCGATGACGCTCCTCGCGCTCCTCCGGACCGTCGCGTACACCTGGCGCCAGGACGCCCTCGCCGAGAACGCGCAGCAGGTCCTCAAGCTTGGCCGCGAGTTCCACAGCCGCCTCGTGACCATGACGGGCCACGTGACCCGCGTCGGGCGGTCGCTGTCGAGCGCGACGGAGAGCTACAACAAGTTCATCGGGTCGCTCGAGCGCAACGTGCTCACGTCGGCGCGTCGGTTCGCCGAGCTCGAGGTCATCGACCCCTCGCAGGTCATCGGCGAGCTCGAGGGCATCGACGACGCGGTCCGCCCCATCACCAAGGCCGAGCTCCTGCCCGCCGAGGCGGGCGACGTCGTCGCCATCGACGACAAGAGCGACGACTCCGGCGAGGGCTCGCGCGTGGCGGGCTGATCCCCAGCGAGCGGGTCGCCGTCAGCGCGCCCGCAGGCCCTCGACCAGCAGGTCGAGGAGCCGGCCGATCTGCGCCTGGTCGGGCACGTCGCGGGTCACGAGGAGCAGGCCGACCATCGCGGTCGTGACGTCCTCGGCGTCGAGCCCCGGTCGCAGCACGCCCGCCTCCGCACCGTCGCGGAGGAACGCCCCGATCACCTCGACGACGCGCTCACGCGTGCGCGCCGCCTCGGCGGCCCCGGCGAGCGCCCCGGCACGGAGCGACTCCGCGAGGTCGTGCTTCGTCGCGATGAAGCCGGCATAGCGGTGCATCCAGGCGCGCAGCGCGTCGCCCGCGGGCAGGTCGGCCCGGGCGCGCCCGGCCGCCTCGAGCACCGACTCGAGCTCCGCGACGTAGACCGCCGCGACGAGGTCCTCCCGGCTCGGGAAGTGCCGGTACAGCGTCCCGATCCCCACGCCCGCCGTGCGCGCGACCGCGTCGAGCGTCAGCTTCTCGCCGGCCCCGAGGGTCTCGCGGGCGGCGTCGAGCAGCGCGGCACGGTTGCGCGCGGCATCTGCCCGTGGGCGACGTCCCGCGGGCGGACGCGCAGCGGTCGTGTCGTCGGGTACTGACAAAGCGGAGGACCCTCCGTATAGTTGAGAGAAGCGGAGGTTCCTCCGCTTGTCCACGATCCTACCGACTTCGGGAGCGTTCCGTATGAGCGACACCACCCGCCGCGACCCCGCGGCACCGACGACGTTCGAGCTGGCGGGACGGCCGGTCAGGAGGGTCGGCTACGGCGCCATGGGACTCGAGCGCCTCGCGGACGACCCTGCCACGGCCGTCCACCTGCTGCGCGAGGTCGTCGCGAGCGGCGTGAACCACGTCGACACCGCCGACTTCTACGGCGACAGCACGGCGAACACCTTCCTCCGCGAGGCGCTCCGCCCCGACGACGACGTCGTCGTGGCCACGAAGATCGGCGCGGTCCGCGCGACGTCGGGTCCCGTCCCGCTCCGGTCCGCGCAACGACCGGCCGAGCTCCGCGCCGCCGTCGAGGACAACCTGCGCAGCCTCGGACGCGACCGGCTCGACCTCGTCTACCTGCGGCGCCTCGACGTGCGCCCCGGGCTCGTCGCGGAGGGCGACCAGATCGTCCCGGTCGAGGACCAGCTCGCCGAGCTGGTGGCGCTCCGCGACGCCGGCGTCGTCGGCGCGATCGGCCTGAGCGCGGTCTCCGAGGAGGTGCTGCGCGCCGCGCTCCCGGCCGGGATCGTCGCCGTGCAGAACGGCTACAACGTCCTCGCGCGCGAGTCCGAGCCGATGCTCGACCTGGCCCGGCGCGAGGGTATCGCCTGGGTGCCGTTCTTCCCGCTCGGCTCGGGCTTCGCCGACCTGCCGAAGGTCGTCGAGCAGCCCGAGGTGACCGCCGCGGCCACCCGCCTCGGCGCGACACCCGCCCAGGTCGGGCTCGCCTGGCTCCTGCACCACGCCCCGAACACCCTGCTCATCCCCGGCACCAGGAGCAGCGTGCATCTCGCCGAGAACCTCGCAGCAGCGGACCTGGCGCTCGACGACCTCGCCCTCCGCGAGCTCGACGGTCTCTACGACGCACGGTTCGGCGACGCGGCCTGGTCGAGGGAGCGCCGGGGGCGGTCCTAGACCAGCCGGCCTTCGACGTCGCGGAGGCGCTGTTCGAGGAACTGCCGCTCCGCGCCGTTCGCGGTGAGCACCAGTGCCTCCTCGTACGCCGCGCGGGCGGCAGCCCAGAGCCCCAGACGGCGCAGGAAGTCCGCCCGCGCGGCGCTGAGGTACCCGTAGCCCGCGAGGGCGGGCTCCCCTGCCACCGCGTCGAGGGCCGCGAGCCCCGCCCGCGGGCCGTCCCGCAGCCCGAGCGCGACGGCCCGGTTCAGCTCGACGACGGGCGACGGCCAGCGCGCGAGCAGCACGTCGTACAGCCCGACGATCTCGTCCCAGTCCGTGTCCTCCCACGTGGGAGCCTCCGCGTGCACGGCGGCGATCGCCGCCTCGACCGCGTACCGGTGCGGCTCGCCGCCGCCCAGCGCGTGCGCCAGCAGTGCCGTGCCCTCCTCGACCTGGTCACGCCGCCAGAGGCCGCGGTCCTGGTCGGCGAGCAGCACGAGCCGGCCGTCGTCGTCCTCGCGGGCAGCGCGGCGCGCGTCGACGAGCAGGAACAGGGCGAGGAGGCCGGCGACCTGGCGCTCGGCCGGCAGGAGGTGGTGCAGGGTGCGCGCCTGCCGGACCGCGGCGTCGACGAGCTCGGCCCGGACGAGCCGCTCCCCCGACGGTGCGGCGTGGCCTGCGGTGAACACCAGGTGGAGCACCTCGCACACGGCCCCGACCCGAGCGGGGAGGTCCTCCCGGGACGGGACCCGGTACGGGATGCGGGCGGCGGCGATCTTCTTCTTCGCTCGCGTGAGGCGCGCCGCCATGGTCGCCTCCCGCACGAGGAAGGCGCGTGCCACGTCGGCCGTCGCGAGCCCGCACACGAGCCGCAGCGTCAGCGCGACCTGGGCGTCCCGGGCGAGCGCGGGGTGGCAGCAGGTGAACACGAGCCGGAGGGTGTCGTCGGGCACGACCGGCGGCTCCTCGAGCGCGTCGGGACCGGGGGCGACGTCGTCGACGACAAGCAGGGGCAGCGCGCGCCGCCAGGCGGCGCTCCGGCGCAGCACGTCACGAGCCCGGTTGGACGCGACCGTCACGAGCCAGCCGCGCGGACGATCCGGGACGCCGACCCGGGGCCACGTCTCGAGCGCCTTCGTGAACGCGTCCTGGGCGCACTCCTCGGCGAGGTCGAGGTCGCGCGTGACTCGCACCGTCGCGGCGACGACGGCCGCCCAGTCGGAACGGTGCGCGGCCTCGACCTCGCCGTGGACGTCCATCGTGGGCCCGGTTCAGCCGTGGTCCACGAGCGGATGGACCTGGACACCGCTGTGGTCGTGGGTCACCTCGGCGAGCCCGGCGGCCAGGTCGAGCGCCGCGTCCAGGTCGGGGACGTCCACGACGTAGAAGCCGCCGAGGACCTCCTTGGACTCCAGGAAGGGCCCGTCCGTGATGCTCGGCCCGTCGCCGTCGTCCCCGAGCGGGCGCGCCCGCAGGGTCGTCGCGGTGCTCGTCGGCTCGAGCTCGCCGGACGCGAGGATGCTGCTCCCGGCGCGCCCCCAGAACTGCCGGTGACCCTCGTCGATCTCGGCGCGCTCGGCGTCCGTCATCGTCTCCCAGCGCTGCTCGTCGCCGTAGATGAGGAGCAGGTACTTGGCCATCGTCGCTTCCTTCCGCCCGGCCCCCGGCGGGGGCGCTCATGAGAGACGACGAAGTCGGAGCGGCCGGATCGACAGCCGCGGTCAGCTCGGCTGAAGACCCAGGGTCTTCCGGCCGCCACGGACGGGCCGCCCGGCGGCCTCGGCCCCCTCGAGGTCCGCGCGCAGCTCGCGCGGGAGGGAGAACATGAGGTCCTCGGTCGCGGTGCGGACCTCCTCGACCTCCCCGTAGCCGCGCTCCGCGAGGTAGGTGAGCACGTCCTGGACGAGGATCTCCGGCACCGACGCGCCGGACGTGACGCCGACGGTCGTGACGCCGTCGAGCCACGCCGGGTCGATCTCGGCCGCGCGGTCGATGCGGTACGACGCACGCGCCCCGGCCTCGAGCGCGACCTCGACGAGCCGGACCGAGTTCGACGAGTTCGCCGAGCCGACGACGATCACGAGGTCGGCCTCGGGCGCGAGCTTCTTCACGGCGACCTGACGGTTCTGGGTCGCGTAGCAGATGTCGTCGCTGGGCGGGTCCTGCAGGGTCGGGAACTTCTCGCGCAGGCGCCGGACGGTCTCCATCGTCTCGTCGACGGACAGGGTCGTCTGGGAGATCCAGATCACCTTGTCCGGATCGCGGACGGTGACCTGGTCGACGTCGTCGGGCGAGTTGACGACCTGGATGTGCTCGGGTGCCTCGCCCGCCGTGCCCTCGACCTCCTCGTGGCCCGTGTGGCCGATGAGGAGGATGTCGAAGTCGTCGCGCGCGAACCGGACCGCCTCGCGGTGGACCTTGGTGACGAGCGGGCACGTGGCGTCGATGGTCTCGAGCCGGCGGGCGGTCGCAGCCTCGCGGACCGCGGGCGAGACACCGTGCGCCGAGAACACGACGCGCGCACCCTCGGGAACCTCGTCCGTGTCGTCGACGAAGACCGCACCCCGCTCCGACAGCGTCGCCACGACGTGCTTGTTGTGGACGATCTCCTTGCGCACGTACACCGGCGCGCCGTAGTGCTCGAGTGCCTTCTCGACGGCGACGACGGCGCGGTCCACGCCCGCGCAGTAGCCGCGCGGGGCGGCGAGCAGGACGCGGCGGGTCGGCGCAGCGGTGGTGGTGGTCACGGGCTCGAGTCTAGGCGAGAGGGCGCCTCCGGCCCCGAGACGAGGGTCACGTCCGCGACACCGCCACAGGTCCTCCGCGTCACCGTCGGCGAACGCAGCGTCACCGTCGGCGAACGCAGCGTCACCGTCGGCGAACGCAGCGTCACCGTCGGCGAACGCGGCGTCACCGTCGGCGAACGGGGGGAGCGGGTGGGACGTGTCGGCGGGATGGGGCAGGGTGGACCTGTGACCGACCTGCCAGCACGTGCACTCGACACGAGCGCGGAGCACCCGTGGCCCGTGCGGCTGCTGTCGAGCAAGATCGCGGCCTACGTGGACCGCATGTCGCCCGTGTGGGTCGAGGGCCAAGTCGTCCAGCTCAACCGCCGGCCCGGCTCGGGCTACTGCTTCCTCACGCTCCGCGACACCGAGGCAGACGCCTCGCTGCCGGTGTCGATGCTCGCCCGCGTGCTCGACGTGCCGGGTGACGCGGTGCACGAGGGCGCGCACGTCGTCGTGCAGGCGAAGCCCACGTTCTGGACCAAGCGCGGGACCCTCCAGCTCCAGGCGTCCGCGATCCGCGCGGTCGGGGTGGGCGAGCTGCTGGCGCGCATCGAGCACCTCAAGCGCATCCTCGCCGCGGAGGGCCTGTTCGACGCGGACCGCAAGGTCGCGCTGCCCTTCCTGCCCGCCGTCGTGGGCCTGGTCTGCGGACGCGAGTCGAAGGCCGAGCACGACGTCGTCGTGAACGCCCGCGCCCGCTGGCCGCAGGTGCGGTTCGAGATCCGCGAGGTCGCCGTGCAGGGACAGGGCGCGGTGCCGCAGGTCACGGCCGCGATCGCGGAGCTCGACGCACGGCCCGACGTCGAGGTGATCGTCGTGGCGCGCGGTGGCGGCGCCGTCGAGGACCTGCTGCCGTTCAGCAACGAGACGCTCGTCCGCGCGGTGGCGGCCTGCCGGACGCCGCTCGTGAGCGCGATCGGTCACGAGACGGACGCGCCGCTGCTCGACCTGGTCGCCGACTATCGCGCGTCGACCCCGACGGACGCGGCCAAGCGCATCGTCCCGGACGTCCGCGAGGAGCGGCAGCGGCTCCAGCAGGCGCGCCTGCGCCTGCGGGGCGCGGTGCGGGCACGGCTCGGGCACGAGGACGAGCGCCTCGCCGCGATCCGTTCGCGTCCCGTCCTGGCTCGCCCCGAGACGATGGTCGAGGTCCGCGCGGTCGAGGTCGAGCGGCTCCGCGCCTCGGGCCGGCGGGCGCTCGACGCCGCGCTCGTGCGTGGGGCGGGCGAAGTCGGGCGGCTGACCGCGCAGGTGCGCGCCCTCTCCCCTGCGGCGACGCTCGAGCGCGGGTACGCGGTCGTGCAGGGCCCGTCGGGCGGGGTCGTCCGCGCGCCCGACGACGTCGCCCCGGGCGACGCCCTGCGCGTCCGCGTCGCGGGCGGCGAGCTCGCGGCCGAGGTCTCCGCCGCCACGGCGTCGGGGCCGGCGCCCACGCCTCGGACGAACCGCCGGAAGAAGCCCGATCGTGTGGAAGGATCGCTCGCGTGAGCACCGCAGCACCCAGACCTTCAGTTGACAACGCTGTCACGGCCTTGAGCTACGAAGAGGCCCGCGACCAGCTCGTCGACGTCGTCTCCCGGCTCGAGGCCGGCGCCGCCACCCTCGAGGAGTCCCTCGCGCTCTGGGAGCGCGGCGAGGCCCTCGCGGACCGCTGCCAGCAGTGGCTCGACGGCGCCCGCGAACGCCTCGAGGCCGCGCGCGGCGCCGGCCAGGCGGACAGCGGCGACGCGGACGCCGACGAGGACGACGAGGTGTCCCTGTGACCGGCGCAGTCGCGGGCGACGCGCTCGTCGTCGGCGAGGCGCTCATCGACGTCGTGCACCGCGCGGACGGCACGGTCGACGTGCATCCCGGCGGCAGCCCGGCGAACGTCGCGCTCACGCTGGGCCGGCTCGGACGCCCGGCGCGCCTGCTCACGTCGTTCGGCACGGACGCCTACGGCGACCGGATCCGGTCGTGGCTCCGCGGCTCGGACGTGAGCGTCGTCGACGGGTCCGACGGCGCCGCGCGCACCTCGGTCGCGACGGCTCGGCTCTCCGACACGGGCTCGGCGACGTACGAGTTCGAGCTCGAGTGGGCGATCCCGCCCGTCATGCTCGACCCGTCGGAGGCCGCGGTCGTCCACACGGGCTCGATCGGCGCGGTCCTCGAGCCCGGCGCGACGGGTGTGCTGTCCGTGCTCGACGCGCACCGCGCGCACGCGACCGTGACGTACGACCCGAACCTGCGGCCGTCGCTCATGGGCTCCGCGGCCGACGTCGCGCCGCGCGTCGAGGCGCTCGTCGGCCGGTCGGACGTCGTCAAGGTCTCCGACGAGGACCTCGCCTGGCTCGTGCCGGGCCGCGACCCCGTCGACGTCGCCCGCGGCTGGCTCGCGCAGGGCCCGGCGCTCGTCGTCGTGACGCTGGGCGGCGAGGGCGCGGTCGCCGTGTCCGCGCAGGGTGTCACGGGCGTCCCCGCGCAGCGCGTCGAGGTCGTCGACACGGTCGGCGCAGGCGACTCGTTCATGGGCGCGCTCATCGACGGCCTGTGGCACGAGGGCCTGCTCGGGGCCAGCAACCGGCCGGCGCTCCGCGCGATCTCGGGCGACGCCGTCGAGCGCGTCCTGTCACGCTGCGTGCACGTCGCAGCGATCACCGTCTCGCGGGCGGGCGCCAACCCGCCGCGGCGCGCTGAGCTCGAGGCCACCGAGCTCTAGCCCGGTACGTCGAAGGAGGGCACGGCTACGCGGCCGCGCCCTCCTTCGACGCGCGCGCCTTGGCGCGCTCGATCGACGCCTTGCGGTCCGCCTCGTTCTCCTCGTCGAGCCGGGTCGCCTCGGCCTCGTCGTACGTGAGGTTCGCGGTCGACTCGGGGTCGAAGACGAGCATCTTCGACGGGTCGAACCACAGGGACGCGGTGTCACCGTCGCGCACCCGCGACGCCGAGTCCAGGTTGACGACGAACTGGGTGCGCAGCGCCTCGGAGTCGAGCTGCCGCTCGAGCTCGGCCAGCTTGGCCTCGACCGCCTCGTGCGTCTGGAACGGGACGTAGGCGTACAGCTCGGAGCCGAGCCACTCGGTGACGTCGACGGCGGCGTCGAACTGGAACACGCCGTCGCGGGGCTGGGTGAGCTTCGCGTCCTCGAACGCCTCGGGCCGGATCCCGACGATCACGAGCGAGCGGTCCCCCGCCGCCCGCGCGATCCGGTCGGGCAGGTCGAACTCGCCGAACGGGAGGCGGATCTTGCCGTCGCCGAGCTCGCCGGGCAGGAAGTTCATGGGCGGGGACCCGATGAACCCCGCGACGAACAGGTTGACCGGCTGCTCGTAGAGGGCGCGGGGGCTCGCGACCTGCTGGAGCTCGCCGGCCGAGAGGACAGCGACCCGGTCCCCGAGCGTCATCGCCTCGGTCTGGTCGTGCGTGACGTAGACCGTGGTCGTCGCGAGCGAGCGCTGCAGCCGCGCGATCTCGGTGCGCATCTGCCCGCGCAGCTTCGCGTCGAGGTTGGACAGCGGCTCGTCGAACAGGAACGCCTGGGCGTTGCGGACGATCGCCCTGCCCATCGCGACGCGCTGCCTCTGGCCGCCGGACAGGTTGGCCGGCTTGCGGTCGAGGTGGTCGTTGAGCTCGAGCATGTCGGACGCCCGCTCGACGCGGCTCTTGATCTCCTCCTCACTGAACTCCCCGCGGTGCAGGCGCAGGGGGAACGCGATGTTCTCGCGCACCGTCAGGTGCGGGTAGAGCGCGTAGTTCTGGAACACCATCGCGAGGTTCCGGTCGCGCGGGGCCTTCTCGTTCATGCGCTCGCCGCCGATGAGGAGCTCGCCGTCGGTGATGTCCTCGAGGCCGACGATCATCCGCAGCAGCGTCGACTTCCCGCACCCGGACGGTCCGACGAGGATCATGAACTCGCCGTCGGCGATGTCCAGGCTGATGCCCTTCACCGCGAGGAAGCCGTCGCCGTACTCCTTGACGATGTTCTTGACGTCGATGGATGCCATCAGCGGACTCCTCGGGTGCGCGGGGCGGGAGCGGGGCGAGCGGTGCGGGCGGTCATCCCTTCACCGCCCCCTGGGTCAGGCCGGACACGATCTGGCGTTGGAAGAGGACGACGAGGATCACGACGGGCACCGTCACCACGACGGCGGCCGCCGAGATCGCACCCGTGGGCTGGTCGAAGTACGACGCGCCCGTGAAGAACGCGAGCGCGGCCGGCACCGGGCGGGCCCGGTCGGTGGACGTCAGCGAGATGCCGTAGACGAAGTCGTTCCACGCGATGAAGAACGCGATCAGCGCCGTCGTGAACACGCCCGGCGCGGCGAGCGGCACGATCGCCTTGCGGAACGCCTGCCACGGGGTGGCGCCGTCGACCTCGGCGGCCTGCTCGAGCTCCCACGGGATCTGGCGGAAGAAGGCGGCGAGCGTCCAGATGGAGATCGGCAGCGTGAGGGACAGGTACGGGATGATCAGACCGAGCCACGTGTCGTACAGGCCGATGTTGCGCCAGAGGTTGAACAGCGGCGTGACGATCGAGACCACCGGGAAGATCGAGACCGCGAGCGCCGTCGTGAGGATCAGGCGCTTGCCGGGGAAGTCGAGCCGGGCGATCGCGTAGGCGGCGAGCGTCGCGAGGACGACCGCGATGAAGGTCGAGATCAGGGAGATCCCCACGGAGTTCCGCAGGGCCGACAGGAAGAGCGTCTGGGCGCTGCCGCCGGACGAGAGGATCTGCTCGTAGTTCTCGGTGCTCCAGTGGGGCGGCAGGAACGTGCCCGAGTTGATCTCCGAGGACGACTTGAAGCTCGTCGCGATGATCGACGCGACGGGGAACAGCGCGAAGACGAGGACCACGACGGCGATGACCGTCCACCAGAACCGCTGCCGTGCGGTGAGTGCGGCGCGCATCAGGACTCCCCCCTCGCCCCGGCCAGGTCGACCTTGAAGAGCTTGATCGCGATGAAGCAGATGAGGACGACGCACAGGAACAGCAGCACCGAGACGGCGGCACCGAGGCCGATCTGGAGCTGGCTGATGGATTGTCGGTACGCGAGCAGGGAGAGCACCTCGGTGCCGTTCGCGCCCTTGGTCATGATGAAGACGTTGTCGAAGATGCGGAACGCGTCGAGCGCGCGGAACAGGACCGCGACCATGATCGCGGCCTTCATGTTGGGGATGATGACGCGCGAGAGGCGCTGCCAGGCGGTCGCGCCGTCGACCTCTGCGGCCTCCTCGAGGTCGCCCGGGACCTGGGCCAGGCCGGCGAGCAACAGCAGGCTGATGAACGGCGTGGTCTTCCAGACCTCGGACGCGATGATGACGAACAGCGACGTGCCGCGCTCCGCGAACCAGTTGAGGTCGGGGCTGATGCCGGGCACCCAGTCGAACCAGTGGTTGACGTACCCGGACGTGATGTCGAACGCGTAGAACCACGCGAACGCGGAGACGACGGTGATGATGCCGTACGGCACGAGGATCACCGTGCGCAGGAGCCCCTTGAGGCCCCGCACCGCGCGGTGCATGATCAGCGCGAGCGCGAAGCCCAGGATCAGCTCGATGATCACGGTGACGACGGTGATGAGGATCGTCGTCCAGAAGTCGGACCACCAGACCGGGTCGCTCAGGATCACCCAGTAGTTCCGCAGCCCGATGAACGCGCGGTCGTCGGGGGCGGTGAGCTGGTACCGGAACAGGGAGTCGTAGACGGCCTGCAGGATCGGGTACGCCGTCACGGCGAGCATGACGACGAACGCCGGCCCGGCCAGGTACCAGCCGAGGCGGGCCTCGGCCTTGGCGCGGTCGCTCGCCTTGACCTTGTGGTGCCCGGCGGCGCGCGGCCCCTCCGGGGTGTCCGGCGTCCGGGCGGGAACGGTGGCGGCGGTCATAGCAGTCGGTCCCCTCGCAGCACGGCGGTGATGAAGTCGGAGGACGTGCGTGGTGTCGTCGCCGGGTCGATCCGGCTCACGGGGTACCAGGTCTGCTGGAGCCCCGTGGACACCTGGTTGTAGAACGGCGACTTGGGCCGGGGCGCGGCGTCCTCGAGCGACTTCCGGATGAGCGCGTACATCGGGTACGCCTTCTGCACCTTCGGGTCGTCGTACGCCTTGAGGCTCGCGGCCGGGTTCCCGTCGGACACGAAGTACTGCGCCTGGTGCTCGGGCGACACGATGCACTGCGCGGCCTCGAACGCCAGGTCGACGTGCTTGCCGAACGCCCCGACGCCGAGGTTGATCCCGCCGTAGGGGGGCCGGGCCTGCTTGCCCTCCGTCGTCTGCGGGTACTCGGCCCAGCCGATGTCGTCGAGCACGGACTTGTCCAGGGCCTTGGACTGGACCGCAGTCTGCGTCGACGTCCAGACGAACGGCCAGTTCACCATGAACGACCCCTTGCCCCCCTGGAAGAGCGTGAGGGATGCGGGCTCGTCCTCGCTGGGCAGGCCGGGTCCGCCGACGCCCGACCTCCCGATGGTCGACATGATGGTCGCGGCGGCCTTGCCCTCCGGGGTGTCGAGCCCGAGCTTCGTGTCCGTGGCGGGCGCCTCCGGGTTGGTGATGATGTGCCCGCCGGCGGACTCGATGAGCGCGTTGATCCACACGGTGAGCGACTCGGCCTTGATGCCCTGCACCGCGAGGTACTTGTTCTCCTTCTTCGCGGCGTCGACGAGCTGGTCCCACGTCACGGGCTTCGTCATGTCGAGCCCCGCGGCCTTCGCGACGGACTTGCGGTACCAGAGCAGCTGCGTGTTGGACCAGAACGGGATCGCGACGATCTTGCCGCGCCACGTCGCCGAGTCGACCGCGCCCTTGGCGACGTCCTGCGTGGCCGCCGCCGCGACGTCGTCGGGCACGGGGGCCAGGAAGCCCGCCTCGGCCTGCTCCGCGACGAACACGGGGTCGAGACTCATGAGGTCGATCGACGAGTCGTGCGCCGCGAGGCGGCGGGCGAGCTGCTCGCGCTGCGACGCGGCGTCGCGCGGCAGGAGCTGCGTGGTGACCTTGTACTTCCCGCCCGACGCCTCGGTGCACTGCTGCGCGATCTTCGCCTGGCCCCCGTTGTCCGGGTTGATGTACCAGTTCAGGGTCGGGACGCCCGAGCCGGACGACGCGCACGCCGCGAGGGGCGCGACCACGCCCGCCGTGACGGCCATCGCCAGCCACCGTCGGCGGCTGAACCTCCTGTGCACCCTCACCACTCCCCCCGAGCGCGGCGCCCCGTCGCCCTCGTCGGCACGGTCCGGTCCTCTACCAGAGGTACACCCGGTGAGACGTCGCCGCACCCGAGGCGGCCGTGCGAGAAGATGGGCGCATGCGCACCCCCACCGAGTCCTGGTCCGCCCTGCGTGAAGGCAACGCCCGGTTCGTCCGGGACGAGATGGCGCATCCCTCGCAGGACACGACCAGGCGTCACGAGACCGCCCTCGCGCAGCACCCGTTCGCCGTGGTCTTCGGCTGCTCCGACTCGCGCGTCGCGTCCGAGCTGATCTTCGACCAGGGCCTCGGTGACCTCTTCGTGGTCCGCAACGCCGGGCACGTGGTCGACCCGGCGGTCCTCGGCTCCATCGAGTTCGGCGTCGAGCTGCTCGGCGCGAGCCTCGTGGTCGTGCTCGGGCACAGCTCGTGCGGCGCGGTCGCCGCCGCGGCCCGCACGCTGCGGACGGGCGAGGAGCCTCCCGGCTTCGTGCGCGCCGTCACCGACGGCGTCATCCCGTCGATCGTGGGCCTCACCGCGCAGGGCCCCGACGCGTTCGCGGCCATGGACGAGAAGGTCCTGCTGCGCGAGCACGTCCGGCACACCGTGAGCACGCTCCCGTCCTACTCGGCGGCGCTCCGCACCGCCGTGGACGAGGGCCGCTGCGCGATCGTGGGTGTCGAGTACGACCTGCGCGACGGCGAGGCACGGCTCGTGGCCGTCGCAGGCGACGTCGGCGAGGCCCCGGTCGCCTGATGCGCCGCGTCACCGTCCGCAACGCGACGTTCCAGCAGTGGGAGACGCTGCTGACGAACCGCACCAAGCGGCACCGCGCCGGTCACGTCCTCGTCCAGGGCGTGCGCCCGCTGACGCTCGCCGTCGAGGCGGGGCTGCCCGTACGCGAGTGGCTCGTCGACGGCGACCGCACCCTGTCCGCCTGGGCGAGCGAGCTGACCGCGCGCGTCCGGGCGCCGCGCTTCGCCGTCGCACCCGAGCTCATGCGCGAGCTCGGCGGCAAGGACGACGCCGCGCCCGAGGTGCTGGCCGTCGTCGGGCTGCCGGACGACGACCTCGCCCGCATCCCCGCCCGCGCCGCCGACGACGGCGCGCCCCTCCTCGCGGTCGCGCTCGACCGGCCGACCAGCCCGGGCAACGTGGGCACGGTCGCGCGGTCCGTCGACGCGTTCGGCGGGCACGGCGTCGTCGTGACCGGGCACGCCGCCGACCCGTACGACCCCAAGGCCGTCCGCGCGAGCACGGGCTCGGTGTTCGCGGTGCCGGTCGTGACGGCGGCGTCCGCGGAGGCGGTCGTCGACCGTTTCGACGCTGGCGCGCCCCTGCAGGTCGTCGGCACCGACGAGGCGGGCGACGTCGAGCTCGCCGACGTCGACCTCACGCTCCCCACGCTCGTCGTGACGGGCAACGAGACCCGCGGGCTCAGCGCGCAATGGCGCGACGCGTGCGACGTCGTCGCACGGATCCCCATGCGCGCGAGCGCCGCGAGCTCGCTCAACATGGCGAGCGCGACCGCCGTCGTCCTCTACGAGGCGCTGCGGCAGCGACCTTCTGTGTGACACCGCTCACACGGGGCTGGCCTGGGCCCGGGGGCACCCCGCGGGCTGCGGCACGATAGGAGGCATGACTTCCTCCACGACCACCCCGGGGCCCGACGACGCCGCCCCGGCCGGGCAGCCGGCGTACCGGATCGAGCACGACACGATGGGCGAGGTGCGCGTCCCCGCGGCCGCCCTCTACCGGGCCCAGACGCAGCGCGCCGTCGAGAACTTCCCCATCTCCGGCACCCCCCTCGAGCGCTCCCACATCGAGGCGCTCGCCCGCATCAAGAAGGCCGCCGCCCGCGCCAACGCCGAGCTCGGCGTCCTCGACCAGGACGTCGCCGACGCCATCGTCGCCGCCGCCGACGCTGTCGCGTCCGGGGTGCACGACGGCGAGTTCCCCGTCGACGTCTACCAGACGGGCTCCGGCACGTCGTCGAACATGAACACCAACGAGGTCCTCGCGACGCTCGCCACGCGCAGCCTCGGCAAGGACGTGCACCCCAACGACCACGTCAACGCGTCCCAGTCGTCCAACGACGTCTTCCCGACGTCGGTGCACGTCGCCGCCACCGCCGGCGTCGTCCGCGACCTCGTGCCCGCCCTCACCCACCTCGCCGAGGCCCTCGAGGCCAAGCGCGACCTCTGGGCCGGCGTCGTGAAGTCCGGCCGGACCCACCTCATGGACGCGACCCCCGTCACGCTCGGCCAGGAGTTCGGCGGGTACGCCGCCGCGATCCGCTACGGCATCGAGCGCGTCGAGTCCGCGCTCCCCCGCGTCGCCGAGGTCCCCCTCGGCGGGACCGCCGTCGGCACCGGCATCAACACCCCCGCCGGCTTCCCGCAGCGCGTCATCGCCCTCCTCGTCGAGGACACCGACCTGCCCCTCACCGAGGCCCGCGACCACTTCGAGGCCCAGGGCGCGCGCGACGGGCTCGTCGAGCTCTCCGGCGCACTGCGCACCATCGCCGTCAGCCTCACCAAGATCTGCAACGACCTGCGCTGGATGGGCTCCGGGCCCAACACCGGCCTCGGCGAGCTCGCCATCCCCGACCTCCAGCCCGGGTCGTCGATCATGCCCGGCAAGGTCAACCCCGTCATCCCCGAGGCCGTCCTCATGGTCGCGGCCCGCGTCGTCGGGAACGACGCCACCGTCGCCTGGGCCGGGGCCAGCGGGTCGTTCGAGCTCAACGTCCAGATCCCCGTCATCGCGCAGGGCGTCCTCGAGTCGCTCCGCCTCCTCACCAACGCCTCCCGCGTCCTCGCCGACAAGACCGTCGCGGGGCTCGAGGCCAACGTCGGCAAGGCCCGCGCCTACGCCGAGTCGTCGCCGTCGATCGTCACCCCGCTCAACCGCGTCATCGGGTACGAGGCCGCCGCCAAGGTCGCCAAGCACGCCGTCGCCTCGGGCGTCACCGTGCGGCAGGCCGTCCTCGACCTCGGGTTCGTCGAGCGCGGCGAGGTCACGCTCGAGCAGCTCGACGCAGCGCTCGACGTGCTGTCGATGACGCGTCCGCCGCGGGGCTGACCTCCCGCCTGTCGTCACCACCGGTCGGGGTGGGGCGGCACTGTCCCGGTCTTCCATCCGGCCCTCGTTCCTCGGGCCTCCCGCCAGACCCCCCACGACCGGGACAGTGCCGCCCCACCCCTCCCTCGTTCTGTCGGTCGCCTCCGCGCCGCTGCGGCTTCAAGCCCGCGTGGTTGCGTCCCGTCGTGCTGCTCTCGCGCCGCGCTGGGGTCGCGGACGACGCTCCGGCGGCGGTGCACGGCGGCCGAGGTTTCGACGCCGCCCGACGCCGTCGCCGTCGCCCTGGCACGCGTGCGTGCGTGCAGTCAGTACGACGCCGGGTCGAGCGTGCGCAGCACCGTGGCGAGCAGGCCGCCGAGGCGTTCCCGGTCTTCGGCGGAGAGCGCAGAGACGGCGGACGCCTCGCGGGCGATCTGCTCCGGGAAGAGGCGGTCGACGAGCGCGACGCCCGCCGGAGTCAGCGCCACGAGCACGCCCCGGCGGTCCCGTTCGGGGACCGTCCGCTCGACGAGGCCGTCGCGCTCGAGCCGGTCGAGGCGCTTGGTGATCGACGCCCCGGGGCTCTCGGTGACCGTCGTGATCTCGCGCGCCCGCAGCGGCCGGTCGGCACGGCGCAGCGCCGCGAGCAGCTCGAACTCCCCCCGGTTGAGGCCCTCGTCCTCGAGCGCGCGGTCGTTCGCGTGCCCGACGAGCGCGCCGATGCGCAGGACGCGCGCGACGACCTCCGCGGACGAGGTGTCGAGACCGGGGATCCGCTCGGCCCACTGGGCGCGCAGCCTGTCGACGTAGTCGTGGTGACCGTCCTCGCGAACCTCCATGTGACCAAGGATACGGTCGACTAGTTCCTTCACTAGTGAACTATCGGCGAAGGAAACGCTAGACTGACACCGATGACTCTCACCCCCACGCGCCCCACCGACCGCACCTCCCGCCCCGCCTCCTCCGTGCCCGGACCGGCCCCCACGTCCGCGCGGCACCACCTGCGCCGCACCTGGCAGGCGACGGTCACGGTGAACCCCGGGCACGGACGCGCCGACCTGGGCGTCGCCCTGCGCGCCGGGCTGACGGTCCTCGCCGCCCTCGCGCTCCTCGCCGCCGTCGGGCACCGCGAGCTCGCCGGGTTCGCGGCGCTCGGCGCGATCGTCGCCGTCTACGGGCGCCTCGCCGACCCGGTCGCGCGGCTCACCGTCGTCGGTGGCGCGGGCGTCCTGCAGGTCGCCACGATGGCCGTGGCGAGCGGCACGGGCTGGCTCGTCGCCACGACCGGGTCGGCATCGCTGGAAGCGTGGACCGTCCCGGTCGCCCTGGGGCTGATCGCGGCGTCGGCCTGCGCGGGCACGGCCTGGTTCCGGACCGGCCCGCCCGGACCGACCCTCGTGGTCTTCGCCGCGGCAGCCGGGCTCACCGCGCCGAGCAGCGCGGGCGGCATCGGCGCGCGAACCCTCGCCACGACCACCGGCGTCGTCCTCGCGCTCCTCGTCGCGGCCGTCCCCGCCGCCCGCGCCGCCGCCCGGCGGCTACGCGACGACGCTCCCCTGCTGCCCGCCCGGCCGCGCGTCCCCGCGTGGCACGCCGAGGCCGTCCGCACGGGCATCGGCTCGCTCGTCGGCGTGGTGCTCGCGCAGTCCGTCGGGCTGGGCCACCCAGGCTGGGCAGCGGTCGGCGCGACCGCCGTGCTGCAGGGCGTGTCCCGCAGCCACGTCGTCGTGCGGGCGCTGCACCGCGGCGCCGGCACCGCCGTCGGCGCCGTCCTCGCCTGGCTCGTCCTGGACGCGCACCTGTCGTTCTGGGTGCTCGCGATCGTCGTCGCGGCCCTCCAGGTCGTCACGGAGCTCATCGTCGTCCGCAACTACGCCGTCGCGATGCTCACCATCACCCCGATGGCCCTGCTCATGTCGTCGCTCGGCAGCACGGTCGACGCCGGGGCGCTCGCCGCCGACCGCGCCGTCGACACCCTCCTCGGCGTCGCCGTCGGCGTCGTGGTCGTCCTGCTCGTGCCGTTCCGGCAGCGCGCGACGTCCTAGGCGCCGCCGAGCCCGCGCTTGTAGAACGTCGCCGACGCCGCGTAACCGAGCGCCTCGTAGAAGCCGCCGGCCCGGCGCGACGCGAGCGACACGGAGGTGGCGCCGGCGTCGCGGGCCCAGTCCTCGGCGGCCCGCACGAGCGCCCGCCCCGTCCCGCTCCCCCGCCGGTCCTCGGCGACCATGACCTCCTGGACCCACGCGACCGGCCCGTCCGCGAAGAACGTGGCCTCGAGCTGCGCGAGCAGGTAGCCGACGACGACGCCGCCCTCCTCCGCGACCAGCACCCGCAGGTCCGGCCGCGCGACCGCAGCCCCGAACCCCCGTTCGAAGCCGGCGCGCGTCGGCGTGGCCGTGACCGCGAAGTCCGCGACGAGAGGCCAGACGGCGTCGATGTCCCGGCCTCGCGCCGCCCGGACGACGACCCCCGCGGGCCGCCCGGCGCCGACCACGCCCCCGCACGACGGCACGGGCCGGCTCCAGCGCGGGTCCCTGCGCGGGAAGGCGACGTGCACGTGCATGTCGTGGAAGCCGTCCTCGTGCAGCGCGGACGCACGCTTGACCCCCTCGAGCTCGAACCCCGAACGCTCCGCGACGCGGCACGACGCCAGGTTCCCGGCAGCGTGCTCGATCTCGAGCCGCCACAGCCCACCGTCCGCCGCCCACCGGACGACGGCCCCGACCGCCGCGACCGCCACCCCCCGCCCTCGGGCGGCCGGGGCCGTCCAGTACCCGAGCTCCGCGGTGCCGTCGCGGTCGTCGATGTCGCTCAGCGCGACCCGACCGACGAGCCGGCCCTGGGCATCCTCGACGGCCCAGTGCGCGCCGGTCCGGGCGCTCCACTCGCCCGTCCACCCGGCGATCAGCGCGCGCGCCTCGTCGTCGTCCACGAGGGTGCGGGCGTGCCAGCGCCGGACGTCCGGGTCGGCGTAGACCGCGCGGACCGCGGGGGCGTCGTCGGGCGTCCAGGGGCGGAGCCGCAGACCAGCGGTCTCGAGCCGCGGCGGCTCCGGCCCGTCGAACAGCGCGGCGGCGTCGAGGAACGGCCCGGGGAGGATCGGCATGCCGCGCAACCTACCGCGCCCGTTCGCCGTGCGAGAGCCACGCCTCGTGCCGAGCACAGGATCATGGCCCCGCCAGAACGGGATCCGCGCCCGTCAGCGCGAGCTGACG
>NZ_JBHUWD010000012.1:0-89222 GCF_042670205.1 Luteimicrobium sp. NPDC057192
GCGTAGTTCTTGTGCGACACGCCGGGCGGGTCGCACAAGAACTACGCACTCAGCGGGGGGTGGGGGCGGTGGGGCGGGGGTAGGACTCGTGCGGGAGGCGGTAGGCGAGGTCGACGGCGGTCTCCACCGCCTCGTCGAGCTCGAGCCGGTGCTCGGCGACGAGGCGCGCGAGGTAGCCGGCGTCGGTGCGGCGCGCCAGGTCGTGCCGGGCGGGGATCGAGCAGAAGGCGCGCGTGTCGTCGACGAACCCGCTCGTGTTGGCGAAGCCCGCGGTCTCGGTCACGGCCTCGCGGAACCGGCGCATCGCGTCGGGGGCGTCGAGGAACCACCACGGCGCGCCCACGCGCAGCGCGGGGTAGACGCCGGCGAGCGGCGCGAGCTCGCGCGAGAACGCCGTCTCGTCGACCGTGAACGCGATCATGCGGAACCGCGGGTGGTGGCCGAACGCCTCGAGCACCGGGCGCAGGCCGTGCACGTAGTCGGTGGGGACGGGGATGTCGTAGCCGCGGTCCGTGCCGAACGCGGCGCGCACGCGGCGGTCGTGGTCGCGCAGCACGCCCGGGTGCACCTGCATGACGAGCCCGTCCTCGCTGGACATCCGGGCCATCTCGAACAGCATGTGCGCGGCGAACGCGTCGGCCTGCGCGGCGCTCGCCTCGCCGCGGAGCGCGGCGGTGAAGATGCGTGAGGCGTCGGCGGCCTCGAGCGGCGTGCTTCCCGTGCTGAGCATGCCGTGGTCCGTCGCGCGGGCGCCTGCCGCGACGAACGCGGCCCGGCGGCGCCGCAGCGCCTCCAGGTAGGTGGCGTAGCCCGTGACCTCGAGCTCGGCCGCGCGGGCGGTCGCCTCGAGCTCGGCGCGCCAGTGCGGATGGTCGACCCGCACGACGACGTCCGGCCGGAACGTCGGGACGACGCGCTCGCCCCAGCCGTCCCGGCGCAGGGCGGCGTGGTCGGCGAGCGGGGAGGACGGCAGGTCCGTCGTGGCGAGGAGCTCGATGCCGAACCGCTCGAACAGGGCGCGGGGGCGCATCTCGGGGGTCGCGAGCCGGTCGACGAGGTGGTCGAACAGGAGGTCCGCGGTCTCCGCCGACGGGCGGACCGGGGCGTCGAAGACCTCGACGAGCGCGTGCTCGAGCCAGTAGCGGGTGGCGGTGCCCCGCAGCAGCGGCCAGCCCGTGCAGAACCGGCGCCAGATCTCGCGGGGCGCGGGGACGTCGTCGGACCCGTGCGCACGGGGGACGCCGAGGTCGCCGACGTCGCGGACACCGGGGACGCCCCGAGGCGAGTTGGCCTGCGAGACGAGCAGGCGCGTGAGGTAGTGGTCGGGGGTGACGAAGAGGTCCGCGGGGTCGCCGAACGGGCGGTCGGACGCGAGGAGGCCCGCGTCGACGTGGCCGTGCATCGAGACGATCGGTAGGGCCCGGGTCGCGGCGTAGATCTCGCGGGCGAGCGCCCGGACGCCGGGCTCGGCGGGCAGCGCACGGTCGTCGCTGAGGGTCCAGCGGATGGTGGTGGTCGACTCTGTCGCCATCGGTACCTCCTCGTCGAGCACGCGGTCCTGCGAACGTTTGCACAGTAGCGCACGCTCCTGGGCGTGGGAAGCGCCTCGTGGTGTCTACAATCGTTCGCACAGGGTCGGTGCGCCGGCCCTCCCAACGAGCCGAGGAGTCGCCCGTGGTCACCGTGCGTGACGTCGCCAGCGCGTCCGGCGTGTCCATCTCGACCGTGTCCCGCGCGCTCTCCGAGCCTTCGCGGGTCGCGTCCGCCACCCGGGACCGCGTGCTCGCCGCCGCGCGCGACCTGGGGTACGAGCCCAACCGGGCCGCGTCGGGACTGCGCAGCGGACGGACGGCCACGCTCGGCGTCGTCGTGCCGGACCTCGAGAACCCCTACTTCGCCTCCGTGACCAAGGGCGTGCAGGCGCGCGCCCGGGAGCACGGGTACGGCGTGTTCGTGGTGGACGTCGAGGAGGACGCGTCGCGCGAGGCCGACGAGGTCCGCGCGCTGCTCCGGCAGACCGACGGCGTGATCGTGGCGTCGCCGCGCGGCACCGACGACGACCTGCTCGCACTCGTCGCGAGCACCCAGCCCGGGCGCGCCGTGCTCGTCAACCGCCGCATCGAGGGCGTGCCGTCCGTGACCGCCGACGACGTCGCGGGTGCCGTCCGTGCGCTCGACCACCTGCGGGCGCTCGGGCACCGCCGGATCGCGTACGTCGGCGGACCCGCGACCTCGTGGTCCGACCGGATGCGCCGCGAGGGGCTGCAGCGCGCGGCAGCGGGGGGCGACGGCGCCCGGTCCGTCGAGATCGTCGACCTCGGCGCGTTCCGGCCCCACGTCCAGGGCGGGTACTCCGCCGCGGACCTCGCGACCGGCGCGGGGGCGACCGCCGTCGTCGCGTACAACGACCTCGTCGCGCTCGGCGTGGAGCAGCGCCTCCGCGAGCGCGGGATCGCGGTGCCCGCCGAGGTCAGCGTCGTCGGGTTCGACGACACGTTCGTCGCGACCCTCGCCTCGCCGCCCCTGACGAGCGTGGGCACCGACCTTCGCGCCGTCGGGGGAGCGGCCCTCGACCTGCTCGTCGAACGGCTCCGCGAACCGGACGGCCCTGCGGGCCACGTCGTGCGGCCGACCGAGCTCGTCGTGCGGGCCTCGACCGGGACGGTCTCCGCGTGAGCCGGCTCGACGCACGGACCGTCCTCCCGACGGCGGTCCGCGGCCCGGCGCCGCGCCCGCGCCAGGTCGGGATCGTGCACCTCGGCATCGGCGCGTTCCACCGCGCCCATCAGGCCGTCCTCACCGAGGACGCCGCGGCCGCGGCCGGCGACGACCGGTGGGGCATCCTCGGCGTGACGCAGCGGTCGGACCGGGTCGTGCGGCAGATCCGCCCGCAGGACGGCCTCTACGGCGTGCTCACCCTGGGCGAGCGCGAACGGTCGCTGCGCGTGATCGGGAGCGTGCTCGACGCCGTCCACCCCGGGCCGGGCGGCGACGTCGCCCGGGTGCTGGCCGCGATCGCCGCACCGACGACCCACGTCGTCACGCTCACCATCACCGAGAAGGGCTACCTGCGGAGGCCGGGCGGCGGGCTCGACGTCGCCGCGTTCGCGCCGGACCGGGACGCGGTGGTGCGGGCGCTCGTCGTCGGCGGGGACCCGGTCGACGAACCGCCCGCCGCGAGCGCGATCGGGCTGCTCGTGCGCGGGCTGTGGGCCCGCCACCAGGCAGGCGGCGAGCCGCTCACCGTGGTGTCGTGCGACAACGTCGCCGCGAACGGTCGCGTGCTCGAGGGCCTCGTCCGGGAAGCCGTCGAGGCGATCGGGTCCGCCGCCGGGCCCGACCTCCGGGGGGCGACGGACGGGCTGGCGCGCTGGCTCGACGACGCCGTCACCTTCCCCAGCTCGGTGGTCGACCGGATCGTCCCCGCGACGACCGACGCGCACCGCGCCGTCGCCCGCGAGCTCCTCGGCGCCGACGACGACGCGCTGGTCGTCGGCGAGCCGTACGCCCAGTGGGTGATCGAGGACCGCTTCGCCGGGCCGCGACCCGCGTGGGAGGCGGCCGGCGTCCAGCTCGTCGACGACGTGACGCCCTACGAGGACGCCAAGCTGCTCCTGCTCAACGCGACGCACTCGCTGCTCGCGTACGCGGGCGCGCTCGCCGGTCACGAGACCATGGCCGACGCCGTCCGCGACCCGCGGCTCGCCGTGCACGCCCGCGCCCTCCAGGCGGAGGCGCGCTCGGCGCTCGACGCGGACAGGTCGTCCGGCGGCGGCCCGGACCTCGACCTCGTGGCCTACGCCGAGCAGGTGCTCGAACGGTTCGCGAACCCCGCGACCGGTCACCTCACCCGGCAGGTCGCGAGCGACGGCACCCAGAAGATCCCGCTGCGCTGGGGACCGACGCTGACCGGCCTCGCCGCCACCGACGCGACCGAGCTCCCCGCCGACGGCGTCCTCGTCGGGCTCGCCGCCTGGGCCGCGTTCGTCGAGCGGGCGCTCCGCACGGGCGCCCCCCTCGACGACCCGCGCGTCGACGAGCTCCGTGCCCTCGTCGAGGCGTCGACGGACACCTCCGCGACCGTTGCCGCGCTCCTGTCTCTCCCGGGCCTCCTCCCGGGCCGCCTCGGTACGGACCCGCGCGTCGTCGACGGAGTCACCCGAGCGCGCAAGACGATCGACGCCTGAGTCGGCGCCGCCCGTTCGCCGAGGGTGACGCCTCGTTCGCCGAGGGTGACGCCACGTTCGTCGAGGGTGACGTTGGGTTCGCCGAGGGTGACGTGGGCGGTGGTGGTCGAGTTCCGCGGGCGGGCGCGGTGAGCTGTCTCGGACTGTCGTGCTTCGGCCCTGGGGGCCGTGCGCACTCCTTGACGTCCTTCGACACCTCGCCGCCCCCGCCCGCTCGACCGGTTGCTCACCGACCCCCGCTGCCGTGGCCGGGGTCGGTGCGCAAAACCGTGCTCGGCCCGGAGCTGCCCCGCCCGGTTGGTAGCCCGAGCCCGGTGCACGCGTGCGCCCAACATGCGGTTGCCCGCTGTCGTCGTGCCGAGCAGGTGGTTGCTCACCCGTTCAGCGCCGCCACGGTGGGCAACGTCATGGTCGGCGACGAGCCGGGTGGGTGATCACGTGGTCGGCCGCCGCACGTCACCGTCGGCGAACCGCACGTCACCGTCGGCGAACGGGACGTCACCGTCGGCGAACAGAACGTCACCGTCGGCGGACCCAAGGTCGCACTCGGCGAAGCCCGGCGCGGCACTCGGGGAACGGGACCTCGCCCGGGTTCGCTGGGGAGACCGCGCGCCACCACCCCGTCGCCCGCACCCCGCCACAACCCCTGGCCCCGCACCCAGCCCGCGATCGCCCCCGCCGGCCCGAGAGGGGCCCGAGATGTACACCGACCGGACACCCCCGCGTACGCCGAGGTTTGGGCCTGAGCCCGACGTCCGGGATGATCGGTCCATGCCCTCGCTGCGCACCGTCACCGGCTCCGCAGGCACGCGCCTCCTCGGGCTCGGCCACCACCAGCCGGAGAAGACCCTCACCAACGACGACATCGCGAAGCTCGTCGAGACGAACGACGAGTGGATCCGTTCGCGGACCGGGATCGTCACGCGTCATGTCGCGGCCGACGACGTCGCCGTCGCGGACATGGCCGCCGCGGCCGCGCGGCACGCGCTCGACGACGCGCAGGTGCCGGGCGAGGACGTGGACCTCGTCATCGTCGCGACGACCACGGCACGGGACGCCAGCCCCAACACCGCCGGCCGCGTCGCCTACGCGCTGCGCACCGGCCACGTCCCCGTGCGCGGCGGCAGCGGCGAGGTGCCGCCGGAGTCCGTGCGCGGCGTCGTGGGCCCCGGGATCATCGACATCAACACGGCCTGCTCGGGCTTCGCGTACGGGCTGGGGCTCGCCGATCAGGCGATCCGTGCCGGCTCGGCTCGCACGGCCGTCGTCATCGGTGCCGAGAAGCTCACGGCCGTCACCGACTGGACCGACCGCAGCACGTGCATCCTGACGGCGGACGGCGCGGGCGCCGTCGTCGTGCAGGGGACGGACGAGCCGGGCGTGAGCCCGGTCGTGTGGGGCTCGGAGCCGGAGCTGGCGGAGTCGGTGCGGATCGAGGCGCCGGTGGACCGGTTCTCGCAGGACGGCCGGGCGGTGTTCCGCTGGGCCATCACCCAGGCCGCGGACCGCGCGCGGGGCATCGTCGACAAGGCCGGGCTGCAGCTCGACGACATCGAGGTGCTGGTCGCGCACCAGGCGAACCTGCGCATCATCGAGCCGCTCGCGAAGAGCCTGGGGCTCGAGGACAAGATCGTGGTCACGGACATCACCGAGTCGGGCAACACGTCGGCGGCGAGCATCCCGCTGGGGCTGTCGAAGTGGTGGCACGGCGGGAAGATCCCGAGCGGCGTCCCGGCGTTGCTGTTCGGGTTCGGCGGCGGTTTTACGTGGGCCGGCCAGGTCGTGCTGACCCCGGAGCACTGACGCGAGCGCTGACGCCGGGAGCGGCGACGCCGTGGCCCAGGACGACGACGAGCCGGCGGGACCCGCCGCCCTGCGTGCGCAGGTGCGACGGGTCCCGCCGGCTCGTTGCGTCGGTGTGTGACCGGTGGCGTCAGCCTCCGTACGACGTGACCGTCGCCGGCACGGTGTCGGTGCCCGCCGCGCGCGGGCCGGTGCCGTTGATGACGTGGGCGTACGAGCCCTGGCCGCCGAGCGAGACCGTCGAGATCGAGTGCAGCTTCACGCCGGGGGCGTTCGGCACCTCGAAGCCGTTCGTGACCTCGATGGACGGGTCGGTGGTGAACACGCAATAGGAGCCGAGCCCCCACGCCTCGTGCTGGGTGACGCCGTCGGACACCTTGTAGGCGGCGTACCCGACCTCGCCGTCGTGCGACCACGCGGCAGCGCTGGGCGGGTCGTAGGGGAGCTCGTTCTGGAAGAAGATCGTGCGTCCCCTCTGGCCGTTCCACAGCACGTTGTACTTCTGGTAGTGCTCGACGAACAGACCGTACGCGTTGACGTCGTCGCCGTTCACGACCAGGCCGTAGTCGGCCGTGTTCGACGTCCAGCCGGCGCCGGCGCCGTGGTCGGCCCGCCACGACCAGATGTGGTCGATGATCGTGTCGTCGGCGTTCACGATGATGCCGTTGTCGGTCTTGCCGGCGACGACGCCGCCCACCCGGATGAACACGTCCTGCAGGGACTGGGGGTCACCCGCGTGGTCGGTGTGCTTGCCGGAGTCGCCCAGCTCGATCACGGCGTGCGACTTCGTGGTGCCCTGGTCGAACAGCAGCCCGGCGACCTTGATGCCGGAGACGTCGGCGGTCTTGAGCCCGACGACCCCGTTCTCGGGGATGATCGTCGCCATGCCGAGGCCGAGGAGCACGGTGTCCGGCCGGGTGACGTTCAGCGTCTGGTCGAGGTGGTAGACGCCGGGCGTGAACAGGACGTTGAGACCCTGGGCGAGCGCGGCGTTGATGGTCGCGGCCGAGTCGCTCGCGTGCGCCAGGTAGAACGAGCTCAGGCTGAGCGAGCTGCCGGGCGTGTTCGGCCAGGTGACGCCGGTCGTCCCGGAGCGCAGGCTCGGCACGAACACCGCCCACTTCCCGTCCTTCCAGTACAGGTACGGCTTCTCCCGGACGGCGCCCGTGGTCGGCAGGGTGGTCACGGCGGGCTTGGGGAACGACGTCGCCGGGACGCCCTGGTCGCCGGAGAAGACCTGGTTCCACAGCGCGCCGTCCCACGAGCCGACGGACGAGTCGCGCATGTACCACTGCTGCTGCGTGTACGAGGTGACCTTGCCGTCGACCTTCGAGTCGGCGATGTAGCCGCCGGACGCCCAGCCGTACGCGGACGAGTCGAGCGCGAGGGCGCCCTTGACGTGGACGCGCCGCATGGGCGCGGCCTGGGCGACGGCCCAGCGAGCCTGCCCGGTCGACGGGGTGACGGCGAAGTTCTCGGCCGAGCGCCAGAAGTTCTGGGTCGCGTTCCCCCCGAACCACTGCGCGTCGACCCACACGCCACCGTTGATGTTCACGTCGTCGGGGTTGAGACCCGCGCCGCTGATCGACGTGTAGAACCCGATGTTGGCCTGCAGGTCGTAGGTGCCCGGCAGGAAGAGGAGCTGGTCGCGCTCGGTCCCGAACTGGTTCGTCTCCTGGCGGCTGAACACGTCGTTGACCGTGTTCTGCACGGCGGACTTGTCGTCCGTGGGCTTGAAGACGTGGACATTGGGGCCGAAGTCGGGGTTCGCGGGGTCGGCGGGCTGCACGGCTCCTCCGGTGGGGGGTGTCGTGGTGCCGCCGTCGCCGGTGAGCACCTTGAGCTCCCAGAGCGAGTAGCCGTAGCCCGTGCCGCGCGCGGAGCCGAGGACGCGCACGTACCGGCCCGAGCCGTCGACGGCGAGCTTCTGGGTGCCGCCCGTGCCGTTCGTGGTCTGGTAGACGGTGGTCCAGGCGGACCCGTCGCCCGACGTCTGGACCTGGAACGCCTTGCCGTACGCGGCCTCCCAGTCGAGCTCGACGCCGCACACGTGCTTGCTGCTGCCGAGGTCGACCTGGATCCACTGCGGGTCGGAGGCGGCCGAGGACCAGCGGGTGTCGGCCTTGCCGTCGACCGCGTTGCTCGCGGGCGTGCCGCCGTTCTCCGTCGACGACGCGGTGGCCGGCTTGCCGAGGGCGGCGTTCGTGTCGCACGTGCCGCCGCCCGAGCCGGGGTCGGTGCTTCCGCCGTCGCCGGGATCGGTCGTCCCGCTCGCGGTGCCGTAGACGCGGACCTCGTACAGGGAGATCCCGTAGCCCGTGGCGCGGTGGGTCGACAGGACGCGCACGTACCGGCCGGACCCGGAGACGGCGTCGGTGTCCTTGCCGCCGTCGGACGAGGTGGTCGCGTAGGCGTCGGTCCACGTCGAGCCGTCGGTGGAGACCTGGATCTTGTAGCCGTCCGCGTACGCGTTCTCCCAGTCGAGCTCGACCCGCGAGAGGGTCGCGGTGGCTCCGAGGTCGATCCGCAGCCACTGGCCGTCGGTGGCCGTCGAGGACCAGCGGGTGCCCTCGTCGCCGTCCACGGCGTTGGCCGCCTTGTAGTAGTCCGCGTTCTCGAACGACGACGCCGTCGCCGTCTTGCCCTGCGACAGCAGGACGGGGTCGGCCGCGTGGGCGGCGCCGAGCGGCACGGACAGCACGCCGCACGTGAGCGCGCCGACGGCGGCCCCCGCGAGGAGCGAGCGTGCCCGCGTGGTCAGGGCACGCGCGTGCCGGGATGGTGTGGGGTGGTGCATGAGTGGCTCCTTCAGAGCGTGAGCCAGCCCTACCGGGGGGTGCGTCCCGATCGGTGCAGTCAGATCGTCGTCGAGCTGGTCGCGGATGGTGCGGACGGTGCAGGTGGTGCGTCGGCGAGCTCGTTCTCGCCGCCGCGGTGGCTCGGGGAGGGCGCCGACGGCCTCGTCACGCGAAGTACGCGACGTGGCCCCCGGCGCCCGTCCCGGTGTCAGGCGGGCTGCCAGACGAGGTTGCCGGCGTCGTCGAGGACGGTGCCGGCCCACGGCTTGTAGATGTCGTTGCCGTGGGGGGTGCACTGCAGACCGCCGTTGATGCAGTGCTGCGTGAGCGCGGACAGGACGGTCTGGTCCCAGCCGTTCATGAAGTCGTAGTGCCAGTTCACGGCCATGACCGAACCGTCCGCCATCGTCATCTTCGCGAGGTGGACGCCGCTCATGTCGCCGCTGACGGGCCAGCTGATCTTCATCTCGATCATCGGGACCGGCACGGGGTGGTCGGTCGGGCACTCGCCGTTGACCGGGTAGGCCATGTGGCTGCGGTGGTCCGCCGTGTCGAGGTGGATGCCGTCCCAGCAGCTCGGCGCCTGGTAGCGCACGTTGAGCTGCGAGCCGGGGGCGCAGTAGGCGGGGATCGTCCAGTTCTTGGTCGAGTCACCGCACTCCCAGCCCTCGACGGTGCCGGGCGCGTTCTTGAACTGGTCCGCCGTGTACATCGGGCTGCCCGCGTAGAAGCGGAGCCCCGCCGGGAACGGGTGGACCTTCTTGTAGTCGACGATCCCCGACTTGTAGTAGATCGTCTGGAGGTCGGGGGAGATGATCTGGCCGTCGCCCCGGTACATCGTCGGGAACCAGTACGCCGACTTGTCCTGGCCGACCGTGCAGCTCGTCCCCGAGCCCGCGAGCAGGCTCTCGGGCGTCGACGAGGCGTTCGTGTCGAGGTTGCCCATGAACGAGTGGTTGTGCGACGCCCCCGGCTTGCCCGGCAGGATGAGGGGGTCGTCGAACAGCGTGTGGTTGACCGTGCAGTTCATCTGGAACTCGTGGTGCGTGACCGTCGTGTCGGCGCCGGGAGGGGCGTCGGGCAGCGGGCGCGGGTTGTACGGCGCCGGGTCGCTGCCGCCCACGCCGAACACCTGGAGCTCGTAGAGCGAGTAACCGTAGCCGGTCCCGCGCTGGCTGAACGACACCCGGACGTACCGGCCCGAGCCGGCAGCGGCGACCGTCTGGTCGCCGCCGGTGCCGCCCGTGACGGTCGCGACGGTCGTCCAGGTGCTGTCGTCGCCGGACACCTGGACCGTGAAGGCCTTGCCGTACGCGGCCTCCCAGTCGAGGACGAGGTGGTCGATCGTGGCGGTCGCACCGAGATCGACCTTGATCCACTGGGCGTCCGACTGCTGGCTCGCCCACCGGGTCGACGCGTTCCCGTCGACGGCCCGTGAGGCGACGAAGTCGGCGCCCTCGGCCGACGACGCGGACGCGGTCTTGCCGATCGCGATGTTCGACGGAGCGGCGGCCGCGGCGGCCCCCGCGGGGGCTGCGACGGCCTGCTGCGTGTCGGCCGCCGTCTGCATGGCGGCCATGTCGTGCATGCCCGCCATGCCGTGGGCGGCCGCCGGCACCGCCCCGGGTGCGGCGCTCGCGGACGCCGCGAGGGCGAAGGCGACCGCCGACGCCGCGGCGACGAAGGACGTCGCGGCGACCGCGACGGCCGTGCGGTTGGTTCTCCTGGTGCGCATGGTGCTCCTCTCCTCGTGCCGCCTCGGTCCGGGGTGCCGCGCGCCTGCGACGGCGCGCGGCACCCGGGACGTCAGCAGCGGGTCACTGGTAGATGCCCAGCTCGTACAGCGAGTACCCGTAGGCGGTGCCGCGCTGGGTGCCGTGGACGCGCACGTAGCGGCCCGACCCGGCGACGTCGAGCGTGTCGACCCCGCCGTCGCCGTCGGTCACGGTCTTGACGGTCGACCACGTGCTGCCGTCGTTCGAGACCTGGACCTGGTAGCCCTTGGCGAACGCGGACTCCCAGACGAGCTGCACGGCGTGGAACGACTGCACCGAGCCCAGGTCGACCTGGATCCACTCGTCGTCGTCCCAGTTGCTCGCCCAGCGCGTCGACAGGTCGCCGTCGACGACCTGGCCCGGGGACCAGTTGCCGTTGTACGGGTCGAACGAGGACGCGGTCGCCGTCTTGTGCAGGGCGATGTTCGTCCCGGCGACGGCCGGCGGCACGACGCGCATGTCGACGGTCTGCACGCCGACGTTCGAGTGCCCGTCCTCGGCCCAGACGTAGACCTTCCAGACGCCGGGGCGGCTGGGGGCGTCGATCTGGAAGACGCCCGGGGACGTCTGCGTGAACGGGACCTCCTGCGTGCCGGTGGCCTTGTCGATCCCGATCGAGTTGAGCGACGTGTGGTACGTGATGGCGTCGCCGTCGGGGTCGGTCACGTTCGCGCGGATCGTGGCCTTGCCGCCCGCGGGCACCGCGGCGGCGTTGTCGACGCTCATCGACGCGAAGCGCGGGGGCGTGTTGACGCCGGGCTGCGCGGCGGAGCCGCCGAACGCCTTGGCGACCGCGTAGTACGACAGGCGCTTGTTGTCGCCGGGGAGGACGTTGAACCACACGCCCCCGTAGTCGCCCTCGATGCCGTAGTGGAACAGGGTGCCGCCGAGCGCGACGCCCGTGTGGCTCATGAGGCACTTCCACGAGTTCGTGTAGCCGTCGGCGTTGTCCTGGTCGGTGCCCTGGTCGGGCAGGCCGAAGGCGTCCTTCGGCGCCTCCCAGTCACCCTCCGGGCCACCCTCGGTGAGGATGTACGGCTTGTTGAAGCCGCCCTGCTTCCAGTACGCCGCGGCGTCGCAGACGGCGCCGTACGAGTTGAGGGCGAGCAGGTCGAGGTCGGGGGAGTACTTCTTGTAGTAGTCCCACGCGCCCACCCAGGCGTCCGTGGAGGTGACGGGGTGGTTCGGGTCGGCCTGGTGGATGGCCTTCGCGACGTCGTTGACGAACGTCGTGTAGGCGGCACGCTGCGCGTCGAGCTGGGCGCCCGAGTAGCAGTTCTGGAGGCCGAGCACGGACTCGTTGCCGACGTCCCAGATCAGCACCGCGGGGTGGCTCTTGTAGGTGTTGACCTGGTTGAGGATGTCGGTCATCGACGACGACTTGTACGACGCGTCGTTGACGTAGTCCGGGCAGCCGCCCGAGCCGGGACCGCCGCCCGGGCCGAGCCAGAACCCGGCGACCACGCGGACGCCGTACTTGGCCGCGACGTCGAACAGCTGCTTGCTGTCCGCGCCGGTTCCCCAGGTGCGCAGGGTGTTGGCGCCGAGCTTCACGAAGGTCGGCATGTAGTGCTCGGCCTGGTCCGCGGACGGCCCCCAGGTCATGCCCTTGACGGTGTACGGCTGCCCGTTCACCGTGAGCTGCCAGCTCCCGTTGCCACCGGTGACCTTGACGACGCTCGCGCTGGTCAGAGGACCCGTGACGTCCGTCGGGGTGCCGGGCGTGCCGCCGCCGTCGCCGGGGTCGGTCGTGCCGCCGCCGGTGCCGTAGACGCGGACCTCGTAGAGCGAGATGCCGTAGCCGGTGGCGCGGTGGGTGGAGAGGATGCGCACGTAGCGCCCGGCGCCGGTCGTGGCGTCGACCTCCTTGCCGCCCTTGCCCGTGGTGGTCGCGTAGGCGTCCTTCCAGGTGCTCGCGTCCGACGAGACCTGGATCTTGTACCCGTCGGCGTAGGCGTTCTCCCAGTCGAGCTCGACGCGCGAGAGGGTCGCGGTGGCGCCGAGGTCGATCTGGAGCCACTGGCCGTCGGCCGCGGTGGAGGACCACCGGGTGTCGGCCTTGCCGTCGACGGCGAACGCGGGCTTGTAGTAGTCGGCGTTCTCGGTCGTGGACGCGGTGGCGGTCTTGCCCTGGGAGAGGAGCGTCCCGGTGCCGGAGCTCCCCGTCCCGCCGTCGCCCGAGCCGCCCGACCCGCCGGGCGTCCCGTAGACGCGCAGCTCGTAGATCGAGATGCCGTACCCCGTGGCGCGGTGGGTGGCGAGGACGCGGACGTACCGGCCCGAACCCGACAGCGTGTCGGTGTCGGAGCCGCCGTCGGAGGACGTGGTGGTGTAGGCGTCGGCCCAGGTCGAGCCGTCGGCCGAGACCTGGATCTTGTACCCGTCGGCGTACGCGCCTTCCCAGTGGATCTCGGCGCGCGACAGGCTCGCGGTGGCGCCGAGGTCGACCTGGAGCCACTGCCCGTCCTTGGCCGCGGACGACCAGCGGGTCGTGTCGTCGCCGTCGACGGCGGAGGAGGCCTTGTAGTAGTCGGCGTTCTCGAACGACGACGCGGTCGCGGTCTTGCCCTGCGAGAGCAGGACCGGGTCGGCGGCGTGGGCGCGGGGCGCGAGCGCCGCGGTGCCGGCCAGGACGAGCGCTGCGGCCGCGAGGGCTGCGGCTGCGCGCCTCCGGACGCGCGGATGCGCGGTGAGGGTGGGGGACATGCGGCTCCTTGGATGGGGCCAGCCCGCGGCGAGCTGCGGCGCGGCGTGCCGCACACCCAGATCTCCGTCGAGCTGGTGCTGCCTGTATCTGTGCTGCGCCGCCGCGGCATCGGTGCCGCAGCGGGTCGGTACTTCCCCTGCGGCGGAGAGCTCAGAGAGCGCTCTCCGCCGTCTCCGAGTTTCACCCGGTGGTCGCCGGGGTGTCAAGCATTGCGAGCTCTCGATCCCGAAGCACGGGCGCTGCATCGGGATCGCGCTCTCTGGGGATATCGTGTCGGGGTGACCGACGATCTGCAGCACGCGGCGATGCCGACCCTCGAGGACGTCGCGCGCGTCGCCGGCGTGTCGCGCGCGTCGGTGTCGCGCGTCGTCAACGGCAAGCCGGGGGTCGCGCCGCACATCGTCGAAGCCGTCCAGAAGGCCGTCGCGACCACGCGCTACGTGCCGAACACGGCCGCGCGGTCGCTCGTCACGCGCCAGAGCGGGTCGGTCGCGATCGTCGTCTCGGGCGTCGGCGTCGACCACGACGCGAGCCCGGAGGAGGTCTACGGCGATCCGTTCTTCGGGCGGCTCTCCAGTGCGCTGGTGAGAGCGCTCTCGCGGCGCGAGCTGCACCCCGTCCTCATGCTCGCGGAGTCCGACTCCGAGCGCGATCGTGTCGAGGCCTTCCTCGCGCGACGCGGTGCCGACGGCGCGCTCCTGATCTCGACCGCGCCCCACGACCCGCTGCCCGGGCTCCTCGTCGACGCCGGGCACCCCGTCGTCACGTTCTCGCGCCCGCCCGACGGCGTCCGGGCCGACTGGGTCGACGTCGGGCACCGGCAGGGGGCGGCGCTCGCGGCCGAGCGGCTCGTCGGACGCGGGGTGCGCCGTCCGGCCGTGATCTCGGGGCCGCTCGACGTGCCCGCGGCGGCGGAGCGGCTCGCCGGCTTCCTCGAGGGCATGGCGCGCCACGGCCACAGCTACGTCCCGGTCGTCACCGGGACGTTCACCGTCGAGTCGGGCGAGCAGGCCATGCGCGAGCTCCTCGAGCAGCGCTCCGACCTCGACGGCGTCTTCGCGGCCAACGACCTCATGGCAGTGGGCGCCCTGCACGCGCTCACGGACGCGGGCCGCGCGGTGCCCGGGGACGTGGCCGTCGTGGGCTTCGACGACTCGTTCCCCGCGCGCTACGCGCGGCCCGCCCTCACGACGGTCCGCCAGCCGCTCGAGGACATGGGCGAGGCGATGGTCGACCTGCTCGTCGAGCGGGTCGCGGCGCCGGGCGCCCCGGCGCGGTCTCGCGTCTTCGCCCCGACGCTCCAGGTGCGCGCGTCGGCCTGACGGCCCCGGCCCCGGCCCCGGTCGCGGTCGCGGGTGGCGCGGTCGGTTGCGGGCGGCTTCGAATCGTTACGACACCGGTGTCAGGTGGTGGCAGGATGGCCGCATGCCTGAGAGCTCGCTGACGCGCCCCGAGTACCCCGCCGACCGCTACCTCGCCGACGCCGACCGCTACGACGGTCGCATGCCCTACCGCCGCAGCGGCCGGAGCGGGCTGGTCCTGCCCGCCGTGTCGCTCGGCCTGTGGCACAACTTCGGCAGCGTCGACAGCTACGAGACCCAGCGCGCCGTCCTGCACCGCGCGTTCGACCTCGGCGTCACGCACTTCGACCTCGCGAACAACTACGGCCCCGTCGCCGGGTCGGCGGAGGAGAACTTCGGGCGGCACCTCGCACAGGGACTCGGCCGGTACCGCGACGAGCTCGTCATCTCGACCAAGGCCGGCTACGGCATGGGCGTCGGCCCGTACCAGGACGGCGGCTCCCGCAAGTACCTGCTCTCCTCGCTCGACCGGTCCCTGCAGCGCATGGGCCTCGACCACGTCGACGTGTTCTACCACCACCGCCCGGACCCCGAGACGCCGCTCGAGGAGACCATGACGGCGCTCCACGACGTCGTGAAGGCGGGTAAGGCGCTCTACGTCGGCGTCTCGAACTACTCGGCGTCGCGGACGCGCGAGGCCGCGGGGATCCTCGCCGAGCTCGGCACGCCGCTCACCATCCACCAGCCCAGCTACTCGATGTTCAACCGGCACGTCGAGAACGTCGTCGACGACGGGTACGACGGCCGACAGCGCGAGCCGCTGCTCGACGCCGTCGGAGACCTGGGCGTCGGGACGATCGTGTTCTCGCCGCTCCAGCAGGGGCTCCTGACCGACCGGTACCTGTCGGGCTCGGCGCCCGCCGGCTCGCGCGCCGCCTCGACGACGTCGCCGTTCCTGTCCGAGAAGAACCTCTCCGACACGTACCTCGAGCGGGTGCGGGCGCTCAACGACATCGCGGCGAGCCGCGGCCAGAGCCTCGCACAGCTCGCGCTGTCGTGGGTGCTGCGCGACGAGCGCATCACGTCGGCGCTCGTGGGTGCGAGCAGCGTCGCGCAGCTCGAGGGGAACGTCGCGGCCGTCGCCGGCCCCGCGCTCACCGACGACGAGCTGGCCGCGATCGAGCCGCTCGCCGTCGACGGCACCGGCCGCTGACGAGCCCCACCACCCCCACCCTGAGTGCGTCGTTCTTGCGCGACACGCCCGGCGTTTCGCGCAAGAACTACGCACTCACGGCGGGGCGGGGGCCGCGCGCAGAGGCCGGTCGCGCTTCCGCTCACTCCCCGCCGGTGAAGCCCACCTGCCGCCACGCCTCGTAGATCGCGATCGACGCGCTCGAGGTCAGGTTGAGCGACCGGCGTGACGGCAGCATCGGGATCTTGACGCGGTCGGTGACGCGCGGGTGCGTCACGACCTCGTCGGGCAGACCCGTCGGCTCCGGCCCGAAGAGCAGGATGTCGCCCGGCCCGTACGCGACGTCCGTGTAGCGCGTGGTGGCGTCGACCTCGAACGCGTAGACCCGCGCGTCCGGTCGGGCCGCGAGCAGCGCCTCGAAGTTCGCGTGCACGACGACGCTCGCCAGGTCGTGGTAGTCCAGCCCTGCCCGGCGCAGCTTGGGTTCCGACAGGTCGAAGCCGAGCGGCTCGACGAGGTGCAGCGTCGTACCGGTGACGGCGGACAGGCGGATCGCGTTGCCGGTGTTGCCGGCGATGCGGGGCTCGAAGAACGCGAGGTCGGGAAGGGTCACGCACCCATTGTCGGCGACCTTCAGCACGAGGTGCGCGTATACCCGCACCGGCGTCTGACAACCCGTGCAGCCCCTCGACCTGTCAGAACCCGGTGTCCGTATACGTGCACCAGCTTCTGACAGGTCGCGGGTCAGGGGACGAGCACCGCAGCGCCCGCGAAGGCGCCCGCCTTCAGATCGGCAAGGGCCTGGTCGGCGCGGTCGAGCCGGTAGGGGTGCGCGTCGACGTCGAGCCGGTGGGCGGCAGCGAAGGCGAGGAGGTCGCGACCGTCCTCGCGGGTGTTGGACGTCACCGACCGGAGTTCCTTCTCGTAGAACAGGTCGGTCTCGTAGACGAGCGCCGGCACGTCGGACAGGTGGATCCCCGCCACGGCGAGGACGCCGCCGCGGTCGAGAGCCCGCATCGCGACGGGCACGAGGTCGCCGACGGGTGCGAAGAGGACGGCGCCGTCGAGCGGTCCGGGTGGGGCGTCGTAGGCGCCCCGGGCCGACGACGCCCCCAGCCGCAGCGCGAGCTCCTGCGCCGCGGCACCCCGCGTGAGGACGTGGAGCGTCGCCCCCTGCGCGAGCGCGACCTGCGCGGTGAGGTGCGCGGACCCGCCGAACCCGTACAGGCCCAGCCGGCCGCCGTCGGGCAGGGAGGTGCGACGCAGCGCGCGGTACCCGATGATCCCGGCGCACAGGAGGGGCGCGAGGTCGACGTCGTCGTACCCGTCGGGGAGCCGATACGCGAAGTCCCCGGGCACGGTCGTGTACTCGGCGTAGCCGCCGTCGGCGTCCCAGCCGGTGTAGCGCGAGCGGGGGCAGAGGTTCTCGGCTCCGCACAGACAGTACGCGCACACTCCGCACGTGTGCCGGAGCCACGCGACCCCGACCCGGTCGCCGACGCCGAGCTTCCCGTCGGCTGCGGGGCGCCGTGGGTCGGGGTGCGCGGCCGGCGGCCCGACCGCCACGACCTCCCCGACCACCTCGTGCCCGGGCACGACGCGCGGCCGGTGCACGGGCAGGTCGCCCTCGGTGACGTGCAGGTCCGTCCGGCACACCCCGCACGCCAGCACCCGGACGAGCAGCTCGCCGTGCCCGGGCTCCGGTACCGGCAGCTCGACCAGCCGCAGCGGCCGTGCCTCGAGTGGTCCGGGTCGTTCGACGACCCACGCCCGCATCGTCTCGGGGATCCCGACGCTCATCCATCCAGTCTGCGCGTGCTCACCCCCGGCGTCACCGCCGCTCCCAGGCGCCGAGATACCGAGATTCGGCCGAGATACCGATCCTGCATCGGTACCTCGGCCGAATCTCGGTATCTCGCGGCATGGGCGCGCGAGCCTGGGTTCAGCTCAGGCGCTCGTCGTCGAGCCGGTCCCGCAGGTGCCGGAGCTGGTCCCGCAGCACGGCCGGCACGCGCTCGCCGAACGTCGCGAAGAACTCGTCCGTCAGGTCGCACTCGGCCTTCCACCGCGCGGGGTCGACCGCGAACAGCTCGTCGAGCGCGTCGTCCGCGAGGTCGAGCCCGTCGACGTCGAGCGCTCCGTCGCCCGGGACGAGCCCGACGGCGGTCGGCCGCGCGCTGGGGTGCGCGGGGTCGTGCCCGCCGCTGCGGCGCTGCTCCACCTGCCGCACCATCCACGCGAGGACGCGCGCGTTCTCGCCGAAGCCGGGCCACAGGAACGAGCCGTCGGCGGCGCGGCGGAACCAGTTGACCTGGAAGACCTGGGGGCGGGTCTCGGGGGCGAGGACGTCGCCGACGCTCAGCCAGTGGGCCCAGTGGTCGGCCATGTTGTAGCCGGCGAAGGGCAGCATCGCGAACGGGTCGCGGCGGAGCTCGCCGACCTTCCCCTCGGCCGCGGCGGTCCGCTCGGACGACACGGTCGCGCCGAGGAACACGCCGTGCGCCCACGAGTAGGCCTGTGCGACGAGCGGGACGTTCGTGGCGCGCCGGCCGCCGAACACGATGGCGTCGACGGGCACGCCGTCGGGGGTCTCCCAGTCGTCGGCGATCGTGGGGCACTGGGCGGCGGCGACCGTGAAGCGGGAGTTCGGGTGCGCGGCGGGTCGTCCGGCGGCGCCGTCGGCCGGGGTCCAGTCGTTCCCCTGCCAGTCGACCAGGTGGTCGGGGGCCTCGGGGGTGAGGCCCTCCCACCAGACGTCGCCGTCGTCGGTGAGAGCCACGTTGGTGAAGATGACGTTCTTGCGGAGCGTCTCGACGGCGACGGGGTTGGTGCTCGCGCCGGTCCCGGGCGCGACCCCGAAGAACCCGGCCTCGGGGTTGATGGCGCGCAGCCGTCCGTCGGCGTCGGGCTTCATCCACACGATGTCGTCGCCGAGGGTCTCGACCTTCCAGCCGGGCAGCGTGGGCTGGAGCATGGCCAGGTTCGTCTTGCCGCATGCCGACGGGAACGCGGCGGCGACGTGGAACGGCCGGCCCTCCGGCGTCGTGACCCGGATGAGCAGCATGTGCTCGGCGAGCCAGCCCTCGTCGCGGGCCATCGCGGACGCGATGCGCAGCGCGAAGCACTTCTTCCCGAGCAGCGCGTTGCCGCCGTAGCCCGACCCGTAGGACCAGATCTCGCGGCTCTGCGGGAACTGGACGATGTACTTGAGGTCGTTGCAGGGCCACGGGACGTCGTCGGTGCGGGTGCCGTCGGCGGCGACGAGCGGAGCGCCCACCGAGTGCACGCAGGGCACGAAGTCCTCGCCCGCGGCGACGCGGCGCAGCACCTCCGGGCTGACGCGCGTCATGGTGAGCATCGAAAGCGCGGCGTAGGGGGAGTCGGTGACCTGGACGCCCAGCTTCGACAGGGCACCACCGACCGGCCCCATCGAGAACGGCACCACGTACATCGTGCGGCCGCGCATCGACCCGTCGAACGCGCCCCGGAGCTCGGCGCGCATGACGGCGGGCTCGCGCCAGTTGTTGGTGGGGCCGGCGCCGTCCTCGCGCTCGGAGCAGATGAAGGTCCGGGACTCGACGCGCGCGACGTCGCTGGGCGCGGACCGCGCGAGGTAGGAGCCGGGCCGGAGCTCGGGGTCGAGGGGGATCAGCGTCCCGGTCGTCACCATCGTCTCGATCAACGTGCGGCGCCAGGCGTCGGTCCCGTCGACCCACACGACGTCGTCGGGCCGGGTGAGCTCGGCGACGGCCTCGACCCATGCGGTCGCCGTGAGCCCGGCCGCGGCCGGGAGCGTGGGCGTTCCGGCAGGCCGCCGGCCCGCGGGTGCCGGCGTCGTCCCGCCCGACGACGGCCGGTCGGCGGGGAGGTTACGCGTGCGGCGAGGGTTCGCGGTGGTGCGGGAGCGGGGGTCGGCGGTCAGCGTCACGATCGTCACCTCGGGGACTCGGGTTCGGGCGGCTGCCTCCACCTTGACCCGCCCGCTGCTCGATTTCCCGGACGATCCGCCGTAAAGATCGGCGGATCTTCACGTATCGTGAAGGGATGACCACCGAACCGCTGACGATCGGCCGAAGGATCCGCCATTTCCGCGCGGAAGCGGGGCTCACGCTCGACGCCCTCGGCGACGCCGCGGGCGCGGCCCCGAGCCAGCTCTCGCAGATCGAGAACGGCCGCCGGGAGCCCCGGTTGTCCCTGCTCCAACGCATCGCCGACGCACTCGGCGTCCCGCTCACCGACCTGCTCACCGAGGACGCGCCCACCCCGCGCGACGCCCTCGAGATCGAGCTCGAGCGCGCGCAGCGCCGTCCCCTCTACGCGGCGCTCGGGCTGCCGAGCGTCAAGGTCTCCCAGAAGCTCCCGATGCCCGTGCTCGAGTCGCTGGTCGGCCTGCACGGCGAGCTCGCGCGCCGCGAGTCGGAGTCGATCGCGACTCCCGAGCAGGCCCGCCGCGCCAACACCGCGGTCCGGCTCGGCATGCAGGCCCGCGACAACCACCTGGCCGAGATCGAGGAGGTGGCCGAGGAGATGGTCCGACGGGCCGGTTACGAGGGCGGGGCGCTCACGCACCGCATGGTCACGGTGATGGCGGAGCAGCTCGGGTTCGAGCTCGTCCACGTCGGCGACCTGCCGCCCACCACCCGGACGGTGACGGACCTGGAGCACCGGCGGATCTACCTGCCGTCGTCGTCGATCCCGGGCGGCCACGGGCTGCGGTCCCTGGCCCTGCAGGCCATCGCCCACCGGGTGCTGGGGCACGAGCGCCCGGCGACGTACGAGGCGTTCCTCGGGCAGCGCAACGAGATCAACTACTTCGCGGCCGCGTGCCTCATGCCACGCTTCGTCGCGGGCCCGTGGCTCGAGGCCCGCAAGCACGACCGCGATCTCGCGATCGAGGACTTCCGCGACGCGTTCGGGGTGACCCACGAGGCGGCGGCGCGGCGCTTCACCAACCTCGCGACGGTCGTGCTCGGGATCCGCTGCCACTTCCTGCGCGTCCAGGAGGACGGGTCGCTCTACCGGGGCTACGAGAACGACGGGTTCCTGCTGCGCGCCGACGTCACGGGCGCGATCGAGGGTCAGCCCGTGTGCCGGTGGTTCGGCGCGCGCTCGGCCTTCACCAGCCACGACCGCACGACCGAGTGGTACCAGTACACCGACACCCCGGCCGGCACCTACTGGTGTTCCACGCAGGCCGGCGCGACGGCGTCGGGGGACTTCACCGTCACCATCGGCGTGCCGTTCGCCCAGTCCAAGTGGTTCCGCGGCCGTGACACGACGACGCGGCGCACGTCCACCTGCCCCGACGACGCGTGCTGCCGTCGTCCGGCCGCCGCGGACACCGCGCGTTGGGGCGAGGCGGCGTGGCCGAGCGCCCGGATGCGCCAGCACGTCTTCGGGCCGCTGCCGACCGGCGCGTTCCCGGGCGTCGACCAGACCGACGTCTACGAGTTCCTCACGCGCCACGCGCCCGAGGACGCCGCGCAAGGCTGACCGTCCGTCAGCCGCGGATGCGCTGCGCCACCAGGGGAGCGGCGTCGGCCAGGCCGCGCACGGCCGGGTGGGCGTCGTCCGCGGGACGCAGGACGTCCGCGAGCGGCCCCGACGCGACGAACGCGCCGTCCGCGAGCACGTGCACGGAGCCGCACAGCCGCCGGACCAGCTCGACGTCGTGGGACACCAGCAGGACGGCGGTGCCGTGGGCGGCGGTCTCCGCGGCGAGACGGTCGGCGATCCGGCCGCGCATCGACGGGTCGACCGCGGTGAGCGGCTCGTCGAGGAGCAGCACGTCCGGCCTCGTGGCGAGCGCCAGGGCGAGCGCGAGGCGCTGCTTCTCCCCGCCCGACAGCGACCCGACGGTGCGCGACGCGAAGCGCGGCTCCAGCGCGACGGTGTCGAGCAGGTCCGAGGTGGTGCGGCCGCTCGTGCGGCCCGCCTTCCGGGCGTCGGCCAGCGCCGAGGTGACGGCCCGCTCGACCGGCCACCGGGGGTCGGCGTCGAGCCCGCTCTGCGCGACGACCCGCACCGCGGCGCGGAAACGCTTGGTCTCGCGCCGGCCGAGCCGCGACACCGCGCGGCCCTCGAACGTCACGTGCCCGCCACGCGGCTTGACCTGCCCCCGCAGCGCGCGGACCAGCGTCGACTTCCCGGCCCCGGACTCGCCCAGGACGCCCACGGGCGCCGTGCCCGGCGTGAGCGCCAGGTCGATGCCACGCAGCACGGCGGGGCCGCCGTAGTCGGCCACGAGGCCGGTCGCGTGCAGCAGCGGGGCGGGGGACGTCGTGCTCATCGCCGTGACGTTACCGTGCACGGCTGGGGCCGCCGTCCAGGTTCGGACGGCGGCCCCGGTCCACGCTCGGGCGCGTGGGTGTGCTACTGCTCGACGTCGTCGTCGACCCAGTCGAGGGTCTTCGTGACGGCCTTCTTCCAGTTGCGGTAGAGGCGCTCGCGCTCGCCCTGGTCCATCGACGGGGTCCAGCGCTTGTCCTCGGCCCAGTTGTCGATGACGTCCTGCTCGCCGCCCCAGAACCCGACCGCGATGCCCGCGGCGTACGCGGCGCCGAGGGCCGTCGTCTCCGCGACCTTCGGCCGGACCACGTCGACGCCGAGCTGGTCGGCCTGGAACTGCATGAGCAGGTCGTTGGCGGTCATGCCGCCGTCGACCTTGAGCTCGGTGAGGTCGACGCCCGAGTCGGCGTTCATCGCGTCCAGGACCTCGCGGGTCTGGAACGCCGTCGCCTCGAGCGCGGCGCGCGCGATGTGGTTGCGGTTGACGTACCGCGTGAGCCCGACGAGCGCGCCGCGCGCGTCCGGGCGCCAGTACGGCGCGAACAGCCCCGAGAACGCCGGCACGAAGTACGCGCCACCGTTGTCGTCCACCTTGTGGGCGAGCCACTCGATGTCCGGCGCGTCCGTGAACATGCCGAGGTTGTCGCGCAGCCACTGGACGAGCGAGCCCGTCACCGCGATCGAGCCCTCGAGCGCGTAGATCGGCTTGCTGTCGCCGATCTTGTAGCAGACGGTCGTCAGCAGGCCGTTCTTCGACGGGATCTTCTCCTCACCCGTGTTGAGGAGCATGAAGTTGCCGGTCCCGTAGGTGTTCTTCGCGGAACCGACCTCGAAGCACGCCTGACCGAAGGTCGCGGCCTGCTGGTCGCCGAGGATGCCGGCGATCGGGACGCCGTCGAGCATGCCGTGCGGGCGGCCCTTGCCGTACACCTCGGACGACGACTTGATCTCGGGGAGCATCGACATCGGGATCCCCATGTCGTTCGCGATGTCCGCGTCCCACGACAGCGTGTCGAGGTCCATGAGCATCGTGCGCGACGCGTTGGTGACGTCGGTGACGTGCACGCCGCCGTCGACGCCCCCCGTGAGGTTCCACAGGGTCCAGGTGTCCGTGTTGCCGAAGAGCAGGTCGCCCCGCTCGGCGGCCGCGCGTGCGCCCTCGACGTTGTCGAGGATCCACTTGACCTTGGGACCCGAGAAGTAGGTCGCGAGCGGGAGGCCCACGCGCGCCTTGTACTTCTCGGCGCCCTCGGACCCGCCCAGCTCCTCGACGATCTTCTGCGTGCGGGTGTCCTGCCACACGATCGCGTTGTAGACGGGCTTGCCGGTGGTCTTGTCCCAGACGACGGCGGTCTCGCGCTGGTTGGTGATCCCGACGGCGGCCAGGTCGTCCTTGGTGAGGTTGCCGCGCGTCAGGGCGAGGCCGACGACCTCGCGGACGTTGTTCCAGATCTGCTCCGGGTTGTGCTCGACCCAGCCGGCACGCGGGAAGATCTGGTCGTGCTCGAGCTGGCCGACCGAGACGATCGAGCCCGAGTGGTCGAAGACGATCGCGCGGGAGCTCGTGGTGCCCTGGTCGATGGCGAGGACGTAGTCAGCCATGGTGTCTCTCAGTCCTTCTTGTTCTGGATGTGGTGCTCCGCCATGTCACTGTGCCGCCCTGCTGGGCGGAGCGGGATGCGGTGGAGGCTCAGATCGTGGCCTGGCTCAGCAGGCCCGCGAGGGCGCCGCCGACGAGGGGGCCGAGGATCGGGACCCACGAGTAGGACCAGTCGCTCGAGCCCTTGCCCTTGATGGGCAGGAGCGCGTGCGCGATGCGGGGCGCGAGGTCACGCGTCGGGTTGATCGCGTACCCGGTCGGACCACCGAGGGACGCACCGATCGCGACCACGACGAGCGCCACGCCCAGGGCGCCGAGCCCGCTGGCGTTCTCCTTGACGCCCGAGACGACCACCCAGTAGACGAGGACGAAGGTCGCGATGACCTCGGTGATGAAGTTCCACGCGTACGACCGCAGCTCAGGGCCGGTCGAGAACACGCCGAGCTTGACCGCCGGGTCGGCGTCCTGGTCGAAGTGCTTCTTGTACGCGAGGTAGGCGAGCACGGCACCGATGAACGCGCCGACGAACTCACCCGCGAAGTAGACGAGCGTGTTGCCGAAGTTCACGGCGAGCTGCGCGCTGCCGCCGTAGGTGTCGGCCCCGCTCGCCCAGATGCCGACCGTGACGGCCGGGTTGAGGTGGGCGCCGGACTTCCACGCGGCGTAGACGCCGGTGAAGACCGCGAGGCCCCACCCGAAGTTGATGAGCAGCCAGCCGCCCGCGAAACCCTTCGTCTTGGGGAGGATGACGTTCGCGACGACACCCGCACCGAGAAGGATCAGGAGAGCGCTGCCGATGGTCTCGGACCAGAAGACCTGACCGGTCATGGTGGTGACTCCGTTTCTGTTCTGACATCACTGTCAAGCTCACCGCCGCAGCGTCGCGGCGGTGTCGTGCACCAGATTCCCCCTACTACCCCTTGCTTCGTGGGGCGTCCGACGGCGCGTGCGCGGCGTCAGGCGCCCTCCGTCCCCCTCCCGTCGCCGGCGTCGCCCAGCGGGCGGAGCGGTTCGAGCTCGGTGGCCTCCAGCCGGACGCTCTCGGCCGAGGCGTCGTCGGGCTGCTGCTCGGCGTTCTCCTCGGCGTCGGCGCGCTGGCGGTAGGCGTCGATCTCACGGGCCTTGGTGGCGTCGTCCCAGCCGAGGAGCGGCGCCATGATGTCCGCGATCTCCGGGCAGGCCGCGAGGCCGCGGTCGCGGACCTCGTAGTTGAGCCGGGTGCGGTGCAGGAGGACGTCCTCGAGGTGGATCGCGCCCTCGTGCGTGACGGCGTACGCGATCTCCGCGCGCAGGTAGGCCGGCGCGTGCTCGAGCGGCTTGGCGAGCGACGGGTCGTCGACGCACGCGTCGACGAGGTCGCGCAGCATCGACCCGTACCGGTGGAGCAGGTGGTCGATGGTCGCGGGCGACCAGCCGTAGCGGGTCGCGTAGGAGCGGGCCTGGCGGCGGACGGCCTCGAGGCCCTCCGCGCCGAGGAGCTGGATGCGGTCGGTGATCGACGGCAGCCCGGACGCGCGGTCCCGCCCGATCGCGAAGTCGACGGCGTCCTCGGCCATCACGCGGTACGTGGTGAGCTTGCCGCCGGCGATGACCGTGAGTCCCGGGACGGGGGAGGCGACCGTGTGCTCGCGGGACACCTTGGCCGAGCTCGTGCCCTCCTTGGTGCCGGGCTGCAGCAGGGGGCGCAGGCCCGCGTAGGTGCCGATGATGTCCTCGCGCGTGAGCGGGTGCGCGAGCACCGCGTTGGCGTGCTCGAGCACGTAGTCGATGTCGGCCGCGGTGGCGACGGGGTGCTGCGGGTCGAGGTCCCACGGGGTGTCCGTGGTGCCGATGATCCAGTACCGGGACCACGGGATCACGAAGAGCACGGACTTCTCGGTCTGCAGGATGAGCCCGACCTTGCCCTGGATGCGCTCGCGGGGCACGACGATGTGCACGCCCTTCGACGCGAGCACCCGCAGGCCGCCCTCGCCGCCCGAGAGAGCCTCGGTCTTCTCGGTCCAGACGCCGGTCGCGTTGATGACGTGCCGGGCGCGGACGTCGAACTCCTCGCCGGTCTCGAGGTCGACCAGGCGGGCGCCCGTGACGGCGCCGGTGGAGTTCTTCAGCAGGTCGACGACCTGGGTGCGGGGGGCCGCGTGCGCGCCGTACGACGTCGCGGTCCGGACGAGCGTGACGACGAGGCGCGCGTCGTCGACGGACGCGTCGTAGTAGCGGATGGCGCCGACGGCGGCGTCGTGCGCGAGGTCGGGGAACGCCCGGGTCATGCCGGCCTTCGAGAGGTGGCGGTGGTACGGCAGGGCGCGCTTGCCGGGGGCGACGCTCGCGAGGGCGTCGTAGAGCGCGACGCCCGACCCCACGTACGCGCGCTCCCAGACGTGGTGGGTCAGCGGGTAGAGGAAGGCGACGGGCCGCACGAGGTGCGGGGCCACGAAGCTGATGAGGCGGTCGCGCTCGGTCAGGGCCTCGTGGACGAGGTGGAAGTCGAGCATCTGCAGGTAGCGCAGTCCGCCGTGGACGAGCTTGCTCGAGCGGCTCGACGTGCCCGAGGCCCAGTCCTGGCCCTCGACGATGGCGGTGTGCAGGCCGCGCGTGGCCGCGTCGAGGGCGATCCCGGCCCCGGTGACGCCGCCTCCGATGACGAGCACGTCCAGCTCGTTGTGCGCCGTGCTGCTGGCCTTGAGGACCTCGAGCGCGCGGCTACGTGATCCGGCGGACAGTCGGCTCGATGCCATGGTTGCCTCCATCGGCTTGTGGGTGACGCGGCAGTCCTCCCAGGGGACCACGAGACGAACGGACGCGCAACGCGGCTGCACGAACGTGCAGAATGGGGTCATGGATCCCTACGGGCGCGACGCCGACATCGTCCGGGCGGCGTCGATGTACTACCTCCAGGACATGAAGATGGAGGCGATCGCCAAGCACCTCGGCACGTCGCGCTCGACCGTGTCCCGCCTGGTCAAGCGGGCTCGCGACACCGGACTGGTCGAGATCACCCTGCGCAGCCCCGAGCACCGCGTGCCGGGGCTCGCGCAGCAGATCGCCCGCGCCTACGGCATCGAGGTGTACGTCGTGCCGGTCCCCGACACGTCGAGCGAGGTCGAGCGCCTCGACCAGGTCGCGCTCACGACGGCCCGCCTGCTCGGGTCGTGGTTCGACTCGGACATGGTCCTCGGTATCGCCTGGGGCACGACGCTCGCGGCCATCGCCCGGCAGCTCACCGCGAAGCCGACCCGGGGCAGCGTCGTCGTGCAGCTCAACGGCGCCGCGAACACCCGGACGTCCGGCATCGAGTACGCGGGCGAGCTCGTCCAGCACTTCGCCGCCGCGTTCGACGCGGCGTTCTACGACTTCCCGGTGCCCGCGTTCTTCGACTACGCGGAGACCAAGGACGCGATGTGGCGCGAGCGCTCGATCCGGCGCGTCCTCGAGACGCAGTTCCGGTGCGACATCGCGCTCTTCTCGGTCGGCGCCCTCTCCGGAGGGCTGCCCAGCCACGTCTACTCGGCGGGCTACCTCGACCCCGAGGACCTCGCGACGCTCGAGGCCGAGGACGTCGTCGGCGACGTGTGCACCGTGTTCCTGCGCGAGGACGGCACGTATTCCGACATCCCGCTGAACGACCGCGCGACGGGCCCGACGCCGGCCCAGCTGCAGCGCGTCCCGCGGCGCGTGTGCGCCGTCGCGGGGGACAACAAGGTGGCGCCGCTACGGGCGGCGCTGCACGCGGGCGTCGTCACGCACCTCGTGATCGACGAGCTCACGGCGCACTCGTTCGCGGACCGCGACGGGGCTGTCGCGGACGTCCGCCGGAGCCGGTGAGCCGCCTCGAAAGTATGCGATGGTACGCATGACTATGGCGAGGCGTCGCGGTTCGGCGTAGATTGGCGACGTGCCCGACGCCACCACCGACGCCCCGCCCACGCTCGCCGCGCCCCGCATCAGGCCGGCCCTGCCGTCGGACGTCCGCGCCGTCCGGGCGCTGGTCGAGCCCTACGCGGAAGCGAGGATCCTGCTCGCCAAGGAGCTCGTCGGCTACTTCGAGTCGGTCCAGGAGTTCCTCGTCGCCGACGTCGCGCCCGAGGGCGCGCCCGCGCACGTCGTCGGGTGCGGTGCCCTGCACGTCATGTGGGACGACCTCGCCGAGATCCGCACGCTGGCCGTCGGGCCGGAGCGGAAGGGGACCGGCGTCGGGCACGAGCTCGTCGTCGCGCTGCTCGAGCGCGCGCGCCTGCTCGGCCTGCGCCGCGTCTTCTGCCTGACCTTCGAGGTCGCGTTCTTCGAGCGGCACGGCTTCCGTGCGATCGAGGGGACCCCCGTGACCCCCGACGTGTACACCGAGCTCCTGCGCTCGCACGACGACGGCGTCGCCGAGTTCCTCGACCTCGCACGGGTCAAGCCCAACACCCTCGGCAACACGCGGATGCTCATCGAGCTCTGACCACGAGCTGCCCGCGCGGACGACGACGTCGGCGGGCGGGGGTCAGGCGGGGAGGGCGAACAGGTCCGGCTCGCCGGGCGGCGTCTCGGCGAGCCCGTCCTCGACCAGGCTCGCGAGGCACCGTCCCACCTGCGCGGTGTCGTCCGCGACGAGGAGGAGCCGCTCGCGCTCGACCGGGCCGGACGCATCGCGCAGGAGCGCCATGAGCCGCCCGCGGACCTGCCGGTCGGTCCCGTGCCAGGGCTGCGTGCGTCGTCTCGCGGCGTGCGCGTCCGGCGGGTGCCCGGCGGCGCGCCACGCGCACAGGTCCCGGACGGGGCACGCGGCGCACTCCGGCGCCCGTGCCGTGCACACGAGCGCGCCGAGCTCCATGGACGCGGCGGCCCAGCGCGCCGCGTCCTCGTCCGACGACGGCGCGAGGTCCGCGGCCAGAGCGCGCTCGGCGGCCGTCGGCGTGGGCCGCGGGAGAGCCTCGCCCGCCACCGCGCGGGCCAGGACCCGGCGCACGTTCGTGTCGACGACGACGGCGCGCCGCCCGAACGCGAACGCCCGCACCGCGGCCGCCGTGTACTCGCCGACACCGGGCAGGGCGCGCAGCGCGGCCTCGTCGTCGGGCACCTCGCCGCCGTGGTCCCGGACCAGCGCCCGTGCGCACTCCTGGAGCCGCAGCGCACGGCGCGGGTACCCGAGCCGGCCCCAGGCGCGCAGCACGTCGGCGGTCGGGGCCGCCGCCAGGTCGGCCGGCGTCGGCCAGCGCTCGAGCCACGTCCGCCACACCGGCTCGACCCGCACCACGGGCGTCTGCTGGAGCATCGTCTCGCTCACCAGCACGCCCCAGGGGGTGCGGTCGGCCGCGCGCCAGGGGAGGTCGCGTGCCGTGTCGTCGAACCAGGCGACCACCGCGTCACGCAGGGCGTCGGAGGTGTCGGTCGGGGTGGTCACCACCCCATTCTCCGTCGCGACGGGGCTCCCGCGGGCCGCGTCGTGAGGCAGCACCCGGCCCGCCGGGCGCGCCTGGTCGGGGAGGTCCGCCCGAGCGCATAGGTTGGGCCCGAGGACGAGGAGGACGCGCTGTGACCAAGCCCCCGGGGGACGACCGGGACCCGCGACGGGGATCGCCGTCAGGCGGTTCGCGCGCACCCGGGAGCGGGCGTCAGCCCTCGAGCACCGGGCGGCCCCGGCCCGCGCGGGACGCGCCGCGGCCCGTGACGTCCCGCACGTCGACCGCGACGCGCGCCGGTGGCGTGCGGCCCGCCGCGCCCGGGGGGTCAGGTCCGCGCCGCCCGCCGCACGCGGTCTTCTGGCTGCGCCGCGTCGTCGCGCTCGCGCTGGTCGGGCTCCTCGTCGTGGTCGGCGTGCTCGTGGTCAAGGCCGTCGTCCCCGCGGTCTCGAGCGCTCTCGGTGGGGGAGCCGACCCCGTCGTCACCGGCGCGAGCGACCCGACCCCCGCGACGGCGTCGACCACGACCGGTGGACCCGCCGCCGACTGCACGTCCGCCGAGGTCGCGACGAGCGTCGTGCCGACCACGCCCCTCTTCATGTGGGGCAAGGACGTGACCTTCACCGTCCAGGTGCGCAACGTCGGGAGCACGTCGTGCGTGGTCGACGGGTCCGACGCGGCCCGGGCCGTCGTCGTGTCGAAGGGCGGCGCGCGGGTGTGGTCGTCCGCGGACTGCGCGCCCGCGACCCAGCGGCTCCTGCTGCTCGGGCCCGGCGACGTCGACAGCCAGAAGGTCACGTGGCAGCGGACGCCCTCCGCGCCGCACTGCGCCACCTCGGCGGCGACCCGGCGCACGGTCGGGGCGGGCGACTACACGGTCTCGTCGACGCTGCTCGGCGTGACCAGCGCCCCGGCGCCCCTCACGCTCGCGCCGAAGCCCGACCCGGCCCCCACGACGACGCCCGGCAGCACCCCCACGACGCCGGCGGGCGCGACCCCGACGTCGGGCGCGACGCCGGGAGGCACGCCGACGCCGAGCGGGACGAAGACACCGAGCGGGACCGGGGCGACCGAAGGGAAGCGGTCCTCCGGCAAGGCGACGTCGGACGGCACGCCGACGTCACGGGCGACGACGAAGCCCACGGGACAGCCCACGAGCACGTCGGCCGTGCGGGACTGAACGGGCCGCGGACGACGGTGAGACGCCGCGGCGCGACGCCTCCCGCTCAGACGTAGCGCTCGAGGATGCTCGACTCGGCGAGGCGGGACAGCCCCTCGCGCACCGCACGGGCGCGCTGCTCGCCGACGCCGTCGACCTGCATGAGGTCGTCGACGCTCGCGGCGAGCAGCTTCTGCAGCCCGCCGAAGTGGGACACGAGCCTGTCGACGACGGTCTGGGGGAGCCGCGGCACCTTGGAGAGGAGCCGGAAGCCGTGGGGCGCGACCGCGGTGTCGAGCGCGTCGCCCGCGCCGGGGAGGTCGAGGACCTTGCCGATGCTCGACGGGTCGAGCAGCTCGTTCGAGCTCAGGGCGCCGAGCTCGCGCTGCACGTTCGCGAGGCTGCGTGCGCGCGACAGGTCGACGTAGTCGCGGATCACGGAGTCGCGGTCGGAGCCGATGCCGCTGACGAGCTCGTCGAGCTGGAGCGCGAGGAGCCGGCCGTCCGTGCCGAGCTCGATGACGTAGCCCGCGATCTCGTCGGCGATCCGGCTCACCATCTCGAGCCGCTGCACGACCGCGCACACGTCGCGGACCGTGACGAGGTCCTCGATCTCGAGCGCGGACAGCGTGCCGGAGACCTCGTCGAGACGCGAACGGTAGCGCTCGAGCGTCGCGAGGGCCTGGTTGGCGCGGGACAGGATCGTGTCGGAGTCCTCGAGCACGTGCCGGACGTTCCCGACGTACAGCGCGACGATCCGCATGGACTGCGACACCGAGATGACGGGGAAGCCCGTCTGCTTGGCGACGCGCTCGGCGGTGCGGTGGCGCGTGCCGGACTCGCTCGTCTCGATGCTCGAGTCGGGGAGCAGCTGGACCGCCGCCCGGAGGATGCGGCTCGCGTCCCGGTCGAGGACCACGGCGCCGTCCATCTTCGACAGCTCACGGAGGCGCGTCGCGGAGAACCCGACGTCGAGCACGAAGCCGCCCGAGCACATCGCCTCGACGGTCTTGTCGAGCCCGAGCACGATCAGGGCGCCCGTGCGCCCGCGCAGGATGCGCTCGAGACTGTCCCGCAGGTCCGTCCCGGGGGCGACGGCGGCGAGCGTCTCGCGCAGGACGAGATCGGTCGAGGGAGGGGTCGGCGCCACGGACGAATCCTACGCCGGGGCGCCCGGGGGGCGCCGGAGGAACGCCCGCGGGTCTGCGGCGGGTCTGCACGGCGTCATGAGGCGGTCGCGGCCGCGAGCGCTTCGCGCAGCGAGCCGACGCGCGCGACCTTCATGCCCGGGGGCAGCGCGCCGTCGCCCAGCGCGGCCGCGGCGGGCACGACGGCGCGCGTGTAGCCGAGCCGGGCTGCCTCCGCGAGGCGCCGCTCGAGACCGACGACGGGGCGCAGGTCTCCGGCCAGGCCGACCTCGCCGAACGCGACGGTCCCGGCGGGCAGCGGGGTGTCCTGCCGGGCCGACAGCACGGCGAGCGCGACCGCGAGGTCGGCCGACGGCTCGCCGGCCCGCGCGCCGCCGATGGTGGAGACGTAGACGTCCTGGTCCATGACGCGCAGGCCCACGTGCCGGTGGAGCACCGCGAGGTTCATGGCGAGGCGCGACGAGTCGATCCCGCTGACCGCCCGCCGGGGGTTGGCGAGCGCGCTCGGCGCCACGAGCGCCTGCACCTCGAGGACCATCGGACGGCGCCCCTCGAGCGTGACCGTGACGCACGAGCCCGCGACGCCCGCCCCGGCGCTCGACAGGAACAGGCCGCTCGGGTCGGGCAGCCCGACGATCCCGGTCTCCGACAGGTCGAAGCAGCCGACCTCGTCGGTCGGGCCGTACCGGTTCTTGACGGCGCGCACGAGGCGAAGACGCGAGTGACGGTCGCCCTCGAACTGGCACACGACGTCGACGAGGTGCTCGAGCGTCCGCGGGCCGGCGACCGAGCCGTCCTTGGTGACGTGGCCGACGAGCACGACGGGCAGGTCGCGCGACTTCGCGGCCGCGATGATCGCGCCCGCGACCTCGCGGACCTGGCTCGGACCGCCCGGCGAACCCTCGACCTCGGCGGAGGCCACGGTCTGCACGGAGTCGAGCACGAGCAGGTCGGGATCCTCGCGCTCGACGTGGCCCAGGACGGTCGCGAGGTCGGTCTCGGCGACGAGCAGCAGGCCCGGGGCCAGGGCTCCGATCCGCTCGGCCCGCAGCCGGACCTGGCCCGCCGACTCCTCGCCCGTGACGTAGAGGACGCGCGCCGGGCGCCCGGCGCCGTCGTCCCGGGACACCCCGCGGGCCACGTTCGACGCCACGGCGAGGAGCAGGGTCGACTTGCCCACCCCGGGTTCGCCCGCGAGCAGGACGACCGCACCGGGGACGAGACCACCCCCGAGCACGCGGTCGAGCTCGCCGACCCCCGTGGGGGCGTGCCGCGCGGCGTCGACCTCGATCTGCGCGATCTCGCGCGCCGTCGAGCGCGTCGGGGCCACCGCGACCGTCCGCGGACCGACGCCGGCCGCGCCCACCTCCGCGACCGTGCCCCACTCCTGGCACTCGCCGCAGCGCCCGACCCACTTGGCCGTCGTCCAGCCGCACTCGGTGCACGCGAACGCGGGGCGGGCTGCCTTCGCCTGGGAGCGCGCGGCGCGGGCGCTGGTGGTGGTCACGGCCGCCACGCTAGCGACCCCCTCCCACACCCGCGGCGTGCGGACACTACGCTGACGGCCAGGTCGCACACGGGGGTGCTGACCGAGCGACCGTCGGGACAACGGAAGGTGCCGGAGTGAACCACCCCAGCCAGAACGACGTCCGACCGAGATCGATCGACCGTCGGCACGGCCGGATCGACCGCCGGGTGTACGTGCGGCGGAGGATCGCCGTGGGGGTCGCGGCGGGGCTGCTGGCGATCCTGGTCGTGCTCTTCCTGGCCTTCGCGTGGCCCGGCCTCGCCCGGTCCGACGCGAGCCCCGCCCCCACCGTCACGGTGACGCAGCCCGGCCCGAGCCCGACGGCGCAGCCGGCGGCGCTGCCGGCCGGCGCGACGGCGTTCGTCCAGGCCACGCCGGGGCTCGTCGGACCCTGGGCGCGCACGGCCACCCGGCCCGCGGGCGCCGGCTCCGCGATCGAGGCCTGGGTCGTCACCTACGCCGGGCCCTACGACGGCGCCGACACGAAGATCACGGTCGGTGCGTGGCAGTACGAGACCGCCGCGGAGGCCGCCGGTGCCGCGGCCGCCCGTACGGGGAAGGGCGCCGAGCCGAGCGCGTCGGGCGACGTCGTCGTGCGCGGCAAGAAGGCAGGGACGTACGCCGTCGTGCCAGGATCGGACGGGAACGCCCAGGTCGTGTGGAGCAACGGGACCGCGGTCTTCGACGCCTCCGGGCCCGCGGACGCCGTCCGCTCCTTCTACTTCGCGTTCCCCCTGTGACCAGTCCCGCCCCGCACGTCCCGCGCAGCACCTCCGGAGGAACGACCGTGACCGACTCCCTCGCACCCGGCAGCACGCCCCGCCTCGCCGTCCTCGGCACGGGCGTCATGGGAGAGGCCGTGCTCGCCGGGGCGCTCGCGGGCGGGTGGTCCGCGGACGACGTCGTCGCGACCGTGCGGCGGGCGGAGCGCGCCGCACAGCTCGAGCAGGCGCACGGCGTCTCGACCACGACGGACAACGTCGAGGCGGTCCGCGGCGCGGGTGTCGTGCTCGTGGCGGTCAAGCCCAAGGACGTGGTGACACTCCTGGCGGAGGTCGGTGGCGCGCTCGAGCCGGGCGTCGTCGTCGTGAGCCTCGTGGCCGGGCTGCCGACGGCCGCGTTCGAGGCCGCGCTCCCCACGGGCACCGCCGTCGTCCGGACGATGCCGAACACGCCCGCGCAGATCGGCGCGGGCGTGACCGCGATCAGCCCCGGCGCCCACGCGGCGGACGAGCACCTCGCGCTCGTGGAGCGGCTGCTCGCGGGGACCGGGCTCGTCGTGCGCGTCGCGGAGAAGGACCAGGACGCGGTCTCGGCGGTCTCGGGCTCCGGTCCGGCGTACGTGTTCTACCTGGTCGACGCGCTGGCCGAGGCGGGGGTGCTGCTCGGGCTCACGCGCCAGGTCGCCCTGCAGATCGCGACGCAGACCGTGCTGGGCGCGGGCCGCCTGCTCGACGAGACGGGCGAGCACCCGGCGATCCTGCGGGAGAAGGTGTCCTCGCCGGGCGGGACCACCGTCCGGGCGCTGCGACGGCTCGACGCCGGCGGCGTACGGGCGGCGTTCCTCGACGCGCTCGAGGCCGCGCACGCCCGCTCGGCCGAGATCGCCGCCGCGTACGCGCCGCGCGCGGAGGGCTGACATGGCCGAGACGGCGGGGAAGTCGCGGGCGGGCGGCCGCCTGCCTTCGATGGCGGACGTCGCGCAGGTCGCGGGCGTCTCGCACCAGACCGTGTCACGGGTCCTCAACGACCACCCGAGCGTGCGCGAGGAGACCCGCGCGCGCGTCCTCGACGCGATCGCCCAGCTCGGGTACCGCCGCAACAGCGCCGCGCGGGCCCTCGTGACCCGCCGCACCCGGACCATCGGGATCCTCACGACCGGCTCGGCGCTCTACGGGCCGACGAGCACCGCGGTCGCGATCGAGGAGGCGGCGCGCGAGCGCGGGTACTTCGTCTCGCTCGCGTCGGTCCGCAGCTTCGAGCACGAGCGCTTGCGCGACGCGCTCGACCACTTCATGAGCCAGGCGGTCGAGGGGATCGTGGTGATCGCGCCGCAGGAGGACGTCGCCGCCGCGGTCGAGTCGATCGAGACCGGGCTGCCCGTGGTCATGATCGCCGCGCTCGACACCGAGCCGGTGCGCTCCGGGACCATCACGGTCGCCGTCGACCACCACCTCGGCGCGTACCGCGCGACGCAGCACCTGCTCGACCTCGGGCACGAGACGGTCGTCCATCTCGCGGGCCCGGTCGACTGGTTCGACGCCCGTCAGCGCGAGCGCGGCTGGCGAGACGCCCTGGAGGAGCGGGGCCGGGAGGTGCCGGAGGTCGTCCGGTGCGACTGGTCGGCCCGCTCGGGCTACGAGGCCGCGCGGCGGCTGGGGCGCCGCGTGCGTGCGGGCGAGGGCCCGACGGCGGTCTTCGCCGCCAACGACCAGCTCGCGCTGGGCGTCCTGCGCGCCCTGTGGGAGCAGGGCGTCGACGTGCCCGGCGACGTGTCGGTGGTCGGCTTCGACGACATCGACGGCGCGGCGTACTTCGTGCCGTCGCTGACGACCGTGAGCCAGCCGTTCGTGTCGCTCGGGCGGCGCTGCCTGCAGGCGCTGACCGAGGCGATCGAGGGCGCGCAGGTCGGGCGCCTGCTGATCGAGCCGATGCTCGTCCTGCGTGCCAGCAGCGGGCCGCCGCGCGCGTCCTGACCGTGGGTCGGGCGCGCTGTTGACAGGGCGCCCGGTGTGAGCGCTAACATCTCCCTACCGCTGGAATGTGAGCGCTAACAGGTGCTTCTGGGCGGTCAGCGCCGCGGCACGGTCGCCGCGGCGGTACGCGAGAGGACGCTCGGATGGCACAGACGCCCGACCCGTCGGCGCAGGCGACGGCCGGCACCGCCCCGGAGGCGCGCGAGGCCCTGGTCGCAGGCCGCACCACGCTCGGCATCGAGCTCGGCTCGACCCGGATCAAGGCGTGCCTCGTCGGGCCCGACGGTACGCCGCTCGCGAGCGGCGACCATGCGTGGGAGAACCGGCTCGAGGACGGGTACTGGACCTACTCGCTCGACGACGTGTGGTCGGGCCTGCAGGCCTGCTACGCCTCGCTCGTCGACGACGCGGAGCGCCGTTTCGGCGTCCGGCCCACCACCTACCGGGCGCTCGGCGTGTCCGCCATGATGCACGGCTACCTCGCTTTCGACGCCCAGGGCGAGCTGCTGGTCCCCTTCCGGACCTGGCGCAACACCACGACCGAGCGCGCTGCGGGCGAGCTCACCGAGCTGCTCGGGTACAACGTGCCGTTGCGGTGGTCCGTCGCGCACTTCTACCAGGCCGTGCTCGACGACGAGCCCCACGTCGCGCAGGTCCGCTCGCTCACCACGCTCGCCGGCTACGTCCACCGCCGGCTCACCGGGCGCAATGTGCTCGGGATCGGCGACGCGTCGGGCATGTTCCCCGTCGATCCGGCCGTCAAGACCTACGACCGTCGCATGCTCGACCAGTTCGACCGGCTCGTCGCCGAGCGCCGCCCGGAGCTCCAGGCGCGCGCCCTCGAGGAGCTGCTGCCCGAGGTGCTCCTCGCCGGGCACGAGGCCGGCACGCTCACCGCCGACGGCGCGGCCCTGCTCGACCCGTCCGGTGCGCTGCAGCCGGGAGTCCCGCTCTGCCCGCCCGAGGGCGACGCCGGCACGGGCATGGTCGCGACGCACGCCGTCGCCCCTCGGACCGGCAACGTCAGCGTCGGTACGAGCATCTTCGCGATGGTCGTGCTCGAGAAGCCGCTCGAGCACGTGCACCCGGAGCTCGACCTCGTCACCACGCCCGCGGGCGACCTCGTCGCGATGGTGCACTGCAACAACGGCGCGAGCGAGCTCGGTGCGTGGGCGGGCCTGTTCGGCCGGTTCGCCGAGCTCAGCGCGCCCGGCGAGGCGCCCGACGCCGACGCCGTGTTCGCGCTCCTGCTCCGCGAGGCGCTCGAGGGCGACGCCGACGCCGGTGGGCTCACGGCCTACAACTACCTGTCGGGCGAGCCCGTGACGGGCCTCACCGAGGGGCGCCCGCTCCTCGTTCGCGGCCCCGACAGCGCCTTCACGCTCGCCAACCTCGTGCGCGCCCAGGTCTATGCCGCCTTCGGCGCGCTCAGCCTCGGCATGCGCGTGCTCGACGCCGAGGGCGTCCGACTCGACACGATGGTCGCCCACGGCGGGCTGTTCCGGACCCAGGGCGTGGCCCAGCGGCTGCTCGCCGCCGCGCTCGGCGCGCCGGTCGCCGTCGGGAGCTCGGCCGGGGAGGGCGGCGCCTGGGGCATCGCGGTGCTGGCGTCGTACCTCGGTGACGAGTCGGGCCTCGACCTGGCCGGCTACCTCGACGAGCACGTGTTCGCGGAGGCCGCGGTCCACGTCGTCGAGCCGGACCCCGCCGACCTCGCCGGGTACGCGACCTTCCTCGACCGCTACGCGGCGGGCCTCGTCGTCGAGAGGGCGGCCACCGATGCGCTCTGAACCTGCGCCCGGCGTCGCCGGGCCCGCGACAGCCCCGATCCTGACGCTGGAGGACCCCCGATGACTGCCGAGCCCACGCGGCCCCCCTTCTCCGTGGCCGTCCGTGCCGCGGTCGACGCGGCACGCGTGCAGGTCGCCGCGCTGCACGCCGAGCTCCCGCGCTGGGACCTCGTGGTGTGGACCGCCGGCAACGTCTCGCAGCGCGTCGTCGTCGACCCCGCCGCCGGACCCGGGCCGGACGACCTCCTCGTCATCAAGCCGTCGGGCGTCACCTACGACGAGCTCACCCCCGACGCCATGGTCGTGTGCGACCTCGACGGGAACCTCCTCGAGGGGGAGCGGAGCCCGTCGTCGGACACCGCGGCGCACGCGTACGTGTACCGGAGCCGGCCCGACCTGGGCGGCGTCGTGCACACGCACTCGACCTACGCGACGGCCTGGGCCGCGCGGGCCGAGGAGATCCCGTGCGTGCTCACGATGATGGCCGACGAGTTCGGCGGCCCCGTCCCCGTGGGGCCGTTCGCGATCATCGGCGACGACTCGATCGGGCGCGGGATCGTCGAGACGCTCGAGGGCTCCCGGTCGCCCGCGGTGCTCATGCGCAACCACGGGCCATTCACCGTCGGGCGTGACGCCAAGGCAGCCGTCAAGGCGGCCGTCATGCTGGAAGAGGTGGCGCGGACGATCCACATCTCGCGGCAGCTCGGCGAGCCGCTCCCCATCGACCCGGTCGACGTCGACCGGCTCTACGACCGGTACCAGAACGTCTACGGACAGGGTCCCGCGAGCGGCGCAGACGCCGCCGGGCCCGCCACGAACGCCGAGGAGGCACGAGCATGACCAGCGGCAGCAGCGATCCCCGAAGCCCGTTCGAGGGCAAGGAGATCTGGTTCCTCACCGGGTCGCAGGACCTCTACGGCGACGACGTCCTCGCCCAGGTCGCCGCGCAGTCCCAGCAGGTCGCGGCCGCGCTCGACGGCGCCTCCGCGGTTCCGGTGCGCGTGGTCTGGAAGCCCGTGCTCAAGGACAGCGAGTCCATCCGGCGCGCGATCCTCGACGCCAACGCCGACGACGCGTGCCTCGGCCTCGTGGCGTGGATGCACACGTTCAGCCCCGCCAAGATGTGGATCCGCGGCCTCGACGCCCTCGCGACGCCGCTCCTGCAGCTCCACACGCAGGCGAACGTCGAGCTGCCGTACGACAGCATCGACATGGACTTCATGAACCTCAACCAGGCCGCCCACGGCGACCGCGAGTTCGGGTACGTCCTCAGCCGGATGAACGTGCCGCGCAAGGTCGTCGTCGGGCACACCACCGACCCGCGCGTCCAGGCCCAGGTCGGCACGTGGGCGCGTGCCGCCGCCGGGTACGGGGAGCTGCGCGGCATGCGGCTCGCGCGCTTCGGCGACAACATGCGCAACGTCGCCGTCACCGAGGGCGACAAGACCGAGGCCGAGGTGCACTTCGGGGTCTCGGTCAACACCTGGGGCGTGAACGACCTCGTCGCGCGCGTGGACGCCGTGTCGGAGGCCGACGTCGACCTGCTCGTCAAGGAGTACGAGGAGCTGTACGACGTCGTGCCCGAGCTGCGGGCCGGCGGCGAGCGGCACGAGTCGCTGCGCTACGGCGCCCGCATCGAGGTGGGGCTGCGGTCGTTCCTCGAGGAAGGCGGGTTCTCCGCGTTCACGACGAGCTTCGAGGACCTCGGCGGCCTCCGTCAGCTCCCCGGCCTCGCCGTCCAGCGCCTCATGGCCGACGGCTACGGGTTCGGCGCCGAGGGCGACTGGAAGACCGCGGTGCTCGTCCGGGTCGCGAAGGTCATGGGCTACGGCCTCCCCGGCGGCTCGTCGCTCATGGAGGACTACACCTACGACCTCGTGCCGGGGTCCGAGCTCATCCTCGGCGCGCACATGCTCGAGGTCTGCCCGACGCTCACCACGAAGCGTCCCCGCCTCGAGATCCACCCGCTCGGCATCGGCGACCGCGAGGACCCCGTGCGCCTCGTGTTCGAGGCCGACGCCGGCCCGGGGCTCGTCGTCGCCATGAGCGACATGCGCGACCGGTTCCGTCTCGTCGCCAACGTGGTCGACGTCGTCGAGGCCCCGCACGACCTGCCGCGCCTGCCCGTCGGGCACGCGCTGTGGGCGCCGCAGCCCGACCTCGCCACGTCGGCGGGGGCCTGGCTGCTCGCGGGCGCCGCGCACCACACCGTGATGACGACGGCGTTGGACGTCGAGGTCTTCGAGGACCTCGCCCGGATGTCGCAGACCGAGCTCCTCACCATCGACGCCACCACGACGCAGCGCGGGTTCGAGCGCGAGCTGCGCTGGAACGCCGTCTACCACCGGGTCGCCGACGGCATCTGACCCCTCGATCCACCGGGTCGCCGACGGGGTCTGAGACCGTCGGCGGCCCGGTCACCACCGTCCGCCGGGCGCCCTCGCGGCCCCGGCGGTTCGGCGTGCCCGCCGGCGACGCGGCGTCCGAGCCCGGACCGGGTGCGCGGCCGCCCACGGCTCCAGACGCGACGACGTCGTCGCCGTGGACCGCAGCGCGCGAGCGCCACGGTTCTGATGCCTCCGACAACCTCCAACAAGGTTGCCTGATAGCCATTTGACACGTCCTTCCTTGTGAGCGTTAACATCGCCGGACGCCTCACCCGCGACCGCTCGCGGTGGCCCGCCCGACAGGGCGAGGGCCGCCGCAGCGAGCGGCTCGGGTGCCGCACCACCCAAGGAGGAACAGTGAAGTTCTCGATGCGCAAGACGGCGGTCACCCTCGTGGCCGCCGGCCTGCTGGTCACGACGGCGGCCTGCTCCGGCAGCGGCCGTGGAGGCTCGGGTGGTGGTGACGCCAGCTCGAGCGCCGACACGAAGGGCTCGCTCGTCGGCATCGCGATGCCGACCAAGGTCGACCAGCGCTGGATCCAGGACGGTGACAACGTCGTCAAGTACCTCAAGGACGCCGGCTACAAGACCGACCTCGAGTACGCGGACAACGACATCCCGACCCAGGGTCAGCAGATCGAGACCATGATCACCAAGGGCGCGAAGGTGATCATCATCGCGTCGATCGACGGCGGCGCCCTCGGCCAGCAGCTCGACGACGCGAAGGCGGCGGGCGTGAAGGTGATCGCGTACGACCGCCTGCTCACGGGCAACGAGAACGTCGACTACTACGCCACCTTCGACAACTTCAAGGTCGGGGTGCAGCAGGCGAACTCGCTCCTGACCGGCCTCGGCTACCTCGACGCGAACGGCAGCAAGACCGGGAAGAAGGGCCCCTGGCACGTCGAGCTGTTCGCGGGCAGCCCGGACGACAACAACGCGACGTTCTTCTACAACGGCGCCATGAGCGTCCTCAAGCCGCTCATCGCCGACGGCACGATCGTCGTCACGAGCGGGCAGACCGGGTTCAGCCAGATCGCCATCCAGGGCTGGGACCCGGCCACGGCGAAGCACCGCATGGACGACCTGCTGGCCAAGAGCTACTCGAGCGGCAAGGTCAAGCTCGACGGCGTCCTGTCGCCCTACGACGGCCTGTCGAACGGCATCCTGTCCGCGCTGACCGCGGGCGGCTACAAGCCGAACAGTGCCGACTGGCCGGTCATCACGGGGCAGGACGCCGAGGTGACGAGCGTCAAGAACATCGTCAAGGGCGAGCAGTACTCGACGATCTTCAAGGACACCCGGAAGCTGGCGACCCAGGCCGTCGACATGACCGAGGCGCTGCTCCAGGGCAAGACGCCCGAGATCAACGACACGAAGAGCTACGACAACGGCAAGAAGGTCGTGCCGACGTACCTCCTCCAGCCCGTCGTCGTCACGAAGGCGAACTACCAGAAGGAGCTCGTCGACAGCGGCTACTACACCGCGGACGACCTCAAGTAGCCCGACGCAGGTCCGGCAGGGGGCGGGCGCCCGCGCGGCGCCCGTCCCCCCGCGGTCAGGAGGAGACATGGCCGAGGACACCATCCTCGAGATGCGGTCCATCACCAAGGAGTTCCCGGGCGTCAAGGCGCTCGACGACGTCACCCTGAAGGTCCGGCGCGGCGAGGTCCATGCGATCTGCGGCGAGAACGGCGCGGGCAAGTCCACGCTCATGAACGTGCTGTCGGGCGTGTACCCGCACGGGACGTACGACGGCGAGATCGTCTACGACGGCCAGGAGTGCCGGTTCGGCTCGACGCACGACTCGGAGCGTGCCGGCATCGTGATCATCCACCAGGAGCTGGCGCTCAGCCCGTACCTGACGATGGCCGAGAACGTCTTCATCGGGAACGAGCGGTCACGGCGCGGCTGGATCAGCTGGAACCGCACGGAACGAGACGCGAAGCAGTACCTCGAGAGGGTGGGGCTGCACGACAACCCGAGCACTCGTGTCCTCGACCTGGGGGTCGGCAAGCAGCAGCTCGTCGAGATCGCGAAGGCGCTCGCGAAGGACGTCGAGCTGCTGATCCTCGACGAGCCGACGGCCGCGCTCAACGACGACGACTCGGGCCACCTGCTCGACCTCATCCTCGAGCTCAAGGCCGAGGGCGTCACGTCCATCCTGATCTCGCACAAGCTGAACGAGATCAAGAAGGTCGCCGACTCGGTCACGATCATCCGCGACGGCCGGACCATCGAGACCCTCGACGCGTCGTCGGCGGAGGTCACCGAGGACCGGATCATCCGCGGGATGGTCGGCCGGGACATGACCCACCGGTTCCCGGACCGGGAGCCGCACATCGGTGCCGAGCTGTTCCGGATCGAGGACTGGACCGTCCACCACCCGTCGGACCGGGAGCGCGTCGTCGTCGACCACGCGAACCTCCGGGTGCACGCGGGGGAGATCGTCGGGATCGCGGGACTCATGGGCGCCGGCCGCACGGAGCTCGCGATGAGCGTGTTCGGGCAGAGCTGGGGCGTCGGCATCTCCGGACGCGCGTACAAGCGCGGGGAGCAGGTCGACCTGAGGTCCGTGCACGCCGCCGTCGAGCAGGGCATCGCCTACGCCACCGAGGACCGCAAGCAGTACGGCCTCAACCTCATCGACGACATCGCCCGCAACATCTCGGCCGCCGGGCTGCGCAAGCTCGCCCACGCCGGGTGGGTGGACCCCAACGCCGAGCACGTCGTCGCCGAGCGCTACCGCCGGGACATGAACATCAAGGCGCCGTCGGTCAACGCGATCGTCGGGAAGCTCTCCGGCGGCAACCAGCAGAAGGTCGTCCTGTCGAAGTGGATGTACACCGACCCGGACGTGCTGTTCCTCGACGAGCCGACGCGCGGCATCGACGTCGGCGCCAAGTACGAGATCTACACGATCATCCACCAGCTCGCCGCAGCGGGTAAGGGGATCGTCATGATCTCGTCCGAGCTGCCGGAGCTCCTGGGCATGTGCGACCGCATCTACACGATCTCCGAGGGGGTCGTCACCGCCGACGTCCCGCGGGCCGAGGCCACGCCGGAACGTCTCATGCAGTACATGACCGCAGTCAAGGAAGAGGACCACGAATGAGCGCCGAGACGAAGGTCCCGACGACCGAGAACGCCTGGCGGACCGGGATGTCGTACCTGGCGGGCCAGCTCCGGCAGGTGGGGCTCTTCATCGCCCTGATCGTCATCGTCCTGGTCTTCCAGGGCCTCACGGGAGGCGTGACGCTCAGCTCGCGCAACGTCTCCAACCTGGTCGTCCAGAACAGCTACATCCTCATCCTCGCGATCGGCATGGTGATGGTCATCATCGCCGGCCACATCGACCTGTCCGTCGGGTCGGTGGTCGCGGTGATCGGGGCCCTCGCGGGGGTCCTCAACAGCAAGCACGGCGTGCCCTGGTGGGCGACCATCCTGCTGTGCCTCGTCGCCGGTGCGGTCATCGGCGCCTGGCAGGGGTACTGGATCGCGTACTTCAAGATCCCGGCGTTCATCGTGACGCTCGCCGGGATGCTGCTGTTCCGTGGCCTCGCCCAGATCCTGCTCCACAACACGCAGATCTCGCCGTTCGACGACGCCTTCCGCAAGATCGGCTCGGGCTTCCTTCCCGACCTCGGGCACGGCACGTCGTACTTCGAGCCGCTGACGATGGTCCTGGCGGTGGTGGCTGTCGTCGCCCTGGTGCTCCAGGCGGTCCGGACCCGACGCAGCCGCGCCGTCAACGGGCTGTCGCTCGAGCCGCTGCCGTGGTTCGTCCTCAAGAACGCGTTCATGGCCGTCCTGATCCTCGGCATCGCGTGGCTGCTCGCGACCTACCGGGGGACGCCCATCGTCCTCGTCATCCTCGGGGTCCTCGTCGTCGGCTACTCCGCCGTGATGGCGAGCTCGGTGTTCGGGCGGCAGGTCTACGCGATCGGCGGCAACCTGCGCGCCGCCGAGCTGAGCGGCGTCAACACGCGCCGCGTCACCTTCCTGCTGTTCGTCAACATCGGCGTCCTCGCGGCGCTCGCGGGCCTCGTCTTCACGGCCCAGCTCAACCTCGCCGGGCCCAGCGCGGGCGACGGGTTCGAGCTCGACGCGATCGCCGCGGTCTTCATCGGCGGGGCTGCCGTGACCGGTGGGGTCGGGACCATCGGCGGCGCGATCGTCGGCGGTCTCATCATCGGGATCCTCAACAACGGCATGACCATCCTCGGCCTCGGGACCGAGTGGCAGCAGTTCATCAAGGGCCTCGTGCTGCTCGCCGCGGTCGCGTTCGACGTCGCCTCGAAGCGGCGGGCGGGTCGCGCGCTCTCCTGAGCGGGCTGGACCAGCGGGGTCCGGGCGGCGCTGCCGCTCGGGCCCCGCGGCGTCTGCCGGGGTCCGCCCTCCAGCGCGCCGCGCCTGGGCAGTTCCGACGGCGCTGCATGAGGCCGGGCACGCCGTCGTCGTCGGTGCTCGTGCCTCGCCGGCCGGCGGGCGTGACGTCACCGTCGGCGAACCGAACGTCACCGTCGGCGAACGGGGCGTCACCGTCGGCGAACCGAACGTCACCGTCGGTGCCCGCTGACCGGCGGGTCACAGTTTGGTCTCGCCCTTGACACCCCTGTCTCTGTGAGCGCTAACATCTCTCCTCAGGCGCATGTGAGCGCTAACAAAGCGCCGCCAACGGAGGCGGTGGCTCGACGACCGTCACCCGGCCAGAGGGGGCCGGGGCATCTCAAGGAGGAGACATGAACACCAAGAGCACCCGCCGGTGGGTCGTCGGAGCAGTGGCGGCGTTCGCCGCTCTGAGCCTCGCCGCGTGCAGCGGCGGCTCGTCCGGCTCGGACGACACCAAGGGGAGCGGGGGCAGCGGCACCATCACCGTCGGCTTCTCGCAGCTCGGCGCGGAGTCCGGCTGGCGCACCGCGAACACGGAGTCCGTCAAGGCGGCCTTCACCAAGGACAAGGGCTTCGACCTCACGTTCGTGGACGCGCAGCAGAAGCAGGAGAACCAGATCAAGGCGATCCGCGACTTCATCGACCAGGGCGTCGACGCGATCGCCTTCTCGCCCGTCGTCGAGACCGGCTGGGACCAGGTCCTCCAGGAGGCCAAGGACGCCGAGATCCCCGTCGTCCTCGTCGACCGCACGGTCAAGACGAGCGTCTCGGACCCCTACGCCACGTACATCGGCAACGACTTCACCAAGGAGGGCGAGACCGCCGTCGCCTGGATCAAGAAGAACGCGGCCGACGCGAAGATCTTCGAGCTCCAGGGCACGCTCGGCTCCTCGGCCCAGGTCGACCGCGAGAAGCCGGTCGACGCCGAGCTCGGCAGCCAGATCGTCGGCAAGGCGTCCGGCAACTTCACGCGCGCCGAGGGCAAGGCCGCGACCGAGGCCGCGCTCCAGGCGTACCCCGACATGACGATGATCGTGTCGCACAACGACGACATGGCGCTCGGTGCGATCGAGGCCATCGAGGCGGCCGGCAAGAAGCCCGGCACCGACATCAAGATCGTGTCCTTCGACGGCGTGCGTGACGGCCTGCAGGCGCTGCACGACAAGAAGATCAACTACGTCGTCGAGTGCAACCCGGTGTACGGCGACCAGATCGCCGACCTGGTGAAGAAGGTCGTGGGCGGCGAGGACGTCCCCACCCGCACGATCGTCCCGGACGAGGCGTTCGACCAGACGATCACGCAGGAGACCATCGACGCGCGCAAGTACTGACGCGCAAGGCGCCCCGCACCGGCTGGTCCGGGCGGGGCGCCGTCGGCGGCGGGCGCCGCGCACGACGGCCCCGCCGCCACACCTCAGCTCACCACCGCAGGACGGAAGACACAGATGTCCACCACGTCCACGACGGCCACCGAGCCAGTCGTCCGGATGACCGGGATCACCATCGAGTTCCCCGGAGTCAAGGCCCTCGACGGGGTCGATCTCACGCTTCGGCCCGGCGAGGTCCACGCCCTCATGGGCGAGAACGGCGCCGGGAAGTCGACGCTCATCAAGGCCCTCACCGGGGTCTACCGGATCGACGCCGGCGACATCACCGTGGCCGACGTCGCGCGCCGCTTCGACGGCCCCGCCGACGCGCAGGACGCCGGGGTCAGCACGGTCTACCAGGAGGTGAACCTCGCCCCCAACCTCTCCGTCGCGGAGAACATCATGCTGGGGCACGAGGTCCGGCTGGGACCGTTCGTCAACTGGCCCGCGACCCGCCGCGCGGCCCGCACGCACCTCGCGCGCCTCGGGCTCGACCTCGACCCGATGTCGATGCTCGGCTCCCACTCGATCGCGATCCAGCAGCTCTGCGCCATCGCGCGGGCCATGGTCGTCGACGCCAAGGTGCTCATCCTCGACGAGCCGACGTCGAGCCTCGACAAGGCCGAGGTCGCGCAGCTCTTCGACGTGATGCGCCAGCTCCGGGCCGACGGGGTCGCGATCCTCTTCGTGTCGCACTTCCTCGACCAGATCTACGAGATCACGGACCGGCTCACGGTCCTGCGCAACGGGCGCCTCGTCGGCGAGTACCTCACCGCGGAGCTGCCGCGTCTCGAGCTCGTCTCGAAGATGGTCGGCCGGGCGAGCGAGGACCTCGCGGACATCGAGAAGGCCGCCCGTCGCACCACGACCCACGACCTCGAGGGCCGTCAGCCCGTCCTGCAGGCGCTCGGCCTGGGCCGCGACGGAACCGTCGAGCCTTTCGACCTCGAGCTGTACGAGGGCGAGATCGTCGGAGTCGCAGGCCTGCTCGGCTCGGGCCGCACCGAGGTCGCGCGCCTGCTCTACGGCGCCGACCGCGCCGACCACGGGTCGCTCACCGTCCGCGGCTCGGGCGTCCGGTCCGCGACCCCGCTGGGGTCGCTGCAGCGCGGCGTCGCCCTCGCCTCGGAGGACCGCAAGAAGGAGGGCATCATCGGGGACCTCACGGTCCGCGAGAACATCGCCCTCGCCATGCAGGCCGAGCGCGGGGCGTGGCGCAAGGTGCCCGCGAAGGAGCTCGACGCGACGGTCGCGCGCTACATCGAGGCGCTGTCGATCCACCCCGCGAACCCCGACGCGCTGATCCGGAACCTGTCGGGCGGCAACCAGCAGAAGGTCCTGCTCGCGCGCTGGCTCGCGACCGCGCCCAAGCTGCTCCTGCTCGACGAGCCGACGCGCGGCATCGACGTCGGCGCGAAGGCGGAGATCCAGCGCCTGGTCGCGGAGCTCGCGAGCGAGGGCATGAGCGTCGTGTTCATCTCCTCCGAGCTGGAGGAGGTGCTGCGTCTGTCGCACCGTGTCGTCGTCATGCGTGACCGCCAGAAGGTCGGCGAGATCACGAACGGGCCGGACGTCACGGCCACCACCGTCCTCGAGACCATCGCCGCCAGCGGGAGCGCCTCATGACCGGCACCGTCACCACCGAGACCACCTCACCGTCCGCACGGCTGCGCGAGACGTTCACCCGGCTCAGCCGGCACGGCCTGTTCTGGCCGGTCGTCGCGCTCGTCGTGCTGCTCCTCGCGTGCGGGATCGTCAGCCCCGGCTTCCTCGACGTGACCGTCCGCGACGGCCACCTGTTCGGGCAGATCGTCGACATCCTCCGCCAGAGCGCGACGCCGCTGCTGCTCGCGATCGGCATGTGCCTCGTGATCGCGACGGGAGGCATCGACCTCTCCGTGGGTGCGGTCATGGCGATCTCGCTCGCCGTCTCGCTGACCTACATCGCCGAGTCCGGCAGCGGGACGACCGTCTCCACCGCGCTCACGGGCCTCGCGCTGGGACTCGTCGTGGCGCTCGCCATCGGCATGTTCAACGGGTTCCTGGTGACAGTCCTCGGGATCCAGCCGTTCATCGCGACCCTGATCCTCATGATCGCCGGGCGCGGGATCGCGATGCTCATCACCAAGGGCCAGATCACGACCGTCACGAGCCCGCCCTTCAAGGCGATCGGCGCGGGCTACCTGTTCGGCATCCCCATGCCGGTGATCATCGCGGGCGGCGTGTTCGCGCTCGTGGCCCTGCTGGTCCGCGGCACCGCGCTCGGCATGCTGCTCGAGTCGATCGGCATCAACCGGGAGGCGAGCCGCCTCGCGGGCGTGAAGTCGCGGAACATCACCTGGTTCGTCTACGCGCTCTGCGGCCTGCTCGCCGGCCTCGCGGGCATCGTCTACGGCGCGCCGACCATGGCCGCGGACGCCAACAACGTCGGCCTCATGAAGGAGCTCGACGCGATCATGGTCGTCGTGCTCGGCGGGACCAAGCTCGAGGGCGGCAAGTTCTCGCTCGCGGGCTGCGTCGTCGGTGCGCTGATCCTGTCGACCCTCGAGCGCGCGGTCGTCATCTTCCACCTGCCGACGCAGGTCACGCCGCTCTTCAAGGCCCTCATCCTCATCGTCGTCTGCATCGCCGGCTCGGACCGCCTGCGTGCCCGAGCCGGGCTCGTGCGTCGTGCACGCCGGACGCCCGCTGCCCCCGTGGAGGTGGCCGCATGACCAGCACCCAGACCCCCGCACCCGCGACGACGTCGCGTGGTGCGTCCGGCGGCGCCGCGGGCACCGGCCGCTCGGGCGGTGCGATGGACGTCGCGCGCCGGTGGGGCAGGCGCATCGCGGACCGGCGCTTCCTGCCGGTCGCGGGCACCCTGCTCACGCTCGTGCTGATCCTGGTGATCGGTCAGGCGCGGTACTCGACGGACACCCGCAGCTTCGTCAACATGCGGCTGTTCTCCAACCTGCTCGTCGACAACTCGTACCTGCTGGTCCTCGCCGTCGGCATGACGTTCGTGATCCTCACGGGAGGTATCGACCTCTCGGTGGGCGCGGTCGTCGCCCTCGTGGGGCTCGTCGTCGCGAAGCTGCTCATCCTCGGGCTGCCGCTCCCGCTGGTCCTCCTCGCCGGAGTGCTCGTCGGGACGGTGTTCGGGCTCCTCATCGGCGTGCTCGTCCAGTACTTCTCGATCCAGCCGTTCATCGCGTCGCTCGCGGCGATGTTCCTCGCGCGCGGCCTGTGCAACGTCGTGAGCGTCGAGTCGCTCGCGATCGAGGACAAGGGCTTCACGGACCTCGCGTCGTGGCGGCTCAAGTTCGGGCACGGCCCGAGCATCTGGTACATCAACCTGTCGATGGTCGTCGCGCTCGTCGTGATCCTCGTCGCCGTCTACCTGCTCCACTACACGCGCTTCGGACGCACGGTGTACGGGCTGGGCGCGGGGGACGGCGGCCAGGCGGTCGGGCTCATGGGCCTGCGCGCGGCGCGCACCAAGGTGTGGGTCTACGTCATCTCCGGCACGTGCGCCGGGATCGCCGGGATCCTCTTCGCCTTCTACACGCGGTCCGGGTTCAACCTCACGGGCATCGGCATGGAGCTCGACGCCATCGCCTCCGTCGTCATCGGCGGCGCGATGCTCACGGGCGGCAGCGGCTTCGTCCTCGGGTCCGTCGCGGGCGTGCTCGTGTACGGGCTGATCCAGGTGCTCATCGCGCGCGAGGGCCTCGACTCGTGGTGGACGAAGGTCTTCATCGGCGCCGTGCTGCTGCTCTTCGTGCTGCTCCAGCGCGCGCTCACCACCGGCCAGAAGCGCCGCCGCAAGAAGAACAAGGAGGAGAGCCCCGCGCCGCCGCCCTCGGACGCGGCGCCGCTACCCGCCGCCTGACCCCCGGCCGACCCGTCCTCGGACGGACGACCGGACGCACGACCCCCGACGAAGGGGACCCCGCCTCACGGACCCTGGCTGCCACCAGGGAACCTCCGGGAGACGGGGTCCTCGAGCCGGGGCGCACCCTGCAACGGAGCAGCGGGACCCGAGCTCGACGCTCCGCACGTCCATACACGCGCAAGGAGCACGATGATCGTGTCACACCACCGTTCACGTCATAAAGGCCCCGGCGCCGCGCTCGGGCTGGGGGTGGCGCTCGCCGTCGCCCTCGGCGCCGTCGCGGCGCCGGCCCGGGCCGCCGACGCCCCCGCCGATCCGACGGCGCCCTCGCTGCCCGGCGTCGTCGACTCGTTCGACGACGCCACGCTCGGCGGCCAGTGGTCGATCCTGGGCGAGGCGGCGTCCGCCTGGTCGCTGGCGACCAACCCCGGATCCCTCACGCTGACCGCCCAGCCCGGCGACACCTACCAGACCACGAACACGGCGAAGAACGTGTTCTCGGTCGACGTCCCCGACGGCGACTTCACGGCCGTCACGACGGTCCACGCCCCGGTCGCGAAGGTCTACCAGGGCGCCGGCCTGATCGCGTTCGACGACCTGGACAACTACGTCCGGTCCGGGCTGACCTACGTCGGCAGCCTGGCGCCGTCGGGCATCGCGATCGAGAACGACATCGAGACCGGCGCTGCGTTCACGGCCGCGAGCTTCGGCGACCGGCCGGGTTCGCAGGCGGAGACGCTGCGCCTGCAGCGCACGGGCGACGTCGTCACGACGAGCTACTGGGACGCGACCACCGGGGCGTGGGTCCGGACAGGCTCGGTCACGGTGTCGTTCGACATCACGCACCTCGGCCTGTACGCCCTCGCGGCGCAGGACGGCACGACCTTCCCGGCGGTCTTCGACGACTTCGCCTACGAGGCCGCGGACGGGAAGGACGTCGTGCCGACCGGGACGTTCACCTTCCTGGGCGGCGACGGCGACCAGTACCTGCAGACCGAGGACGGCCGGCTCGGCCTGACGTCGACCCGCCCGACGAACACCCTCGCGTTCACCGCGACGGAGGTCTCGGAGGGGGCGGTCACGCTGGCGTCCGGCGAGGTCCCCGTCGTCCTGGGGACGGGGGGCACGCTCGCGATGGGGAGCGTCGGGCAGGAGCCGGTGCCCCTGCGGATCACGGACGCGGGCGGCGGCAAGGTCTACCTGCGGACCGCGGACTCGACCGGTGACGACGGGTACGTCGGCCTGGCCGACGGGCTGCTGGCCGTCGGCGCGAAGGGCGACGCCGTGAAGCTCACCGTGCAGCAGGTCAAGGTCACCGACGGGTCGAGCCTCGACATCGACGGCGACGCGACCAGCATCCAGGTCGCCGACGACCTCTACGGGATCTTCTACGAGGACATCAACTACGCGGCCGACGGCGGCCTCTACGCCGAGCTGGTGCGCAACCGGTCGTTCGAGTTCAACAGCTCGGACAACAGCGGCTTCACCGGCATGACGGCGTGGAGCACGCTCACGCGCGGCGAGGGCGCGGGCTCGACCGCGACCGTCGGCACGGGCGACGCGCGGCTGGGCGACGACAACCGCTACTTCCTCACCCTGACGGCCACGGGCGCGGGCGCCGGGATCCAGAACGCCGGCGACAACTCCGGGTTCGCGATCGAGAAGGACGGGAAGTACGACTTCTCGGTGTGGGCGCGGTCGGCGACGGCCCAGGACCTCGCGGTCCGCCTCGAGAGCAAGGACGGGTCCGCCGCCTACGCCACCGGCACGGTCGCCGTCGACGGCTCGGACACGTGGAAGAAGTACACGGTCACGCTGACCGCGGACGTGACCACCGACGCGGCGCGTCTCGCGGTCCTCGCCGGTGCGGCGTCGACGGTGCGCCTCGACATGGTCTCGCTGTTCCCCGAGGACACGTGGGTGGGTCCCGTCAACGGGAAGTCGGTGCTGCGCAAGGACCTCGCGCAGAAGATCGCCGACCTCAAGCCCAAGTTCCTGCGCTTCCCCGGCGGCTGCGTGACCGACGTCGGCACCTTCCCGTCGTACGCCGAGTCGGGCGGCGCGGACCGCAAGCGTATGTACCAGTGGAAGGAGACGATCGGCCCGGTCGAGCAGCGTCCGACGAACGCCAACTTCTGGGGCTACAACCAGTCGTACGGCATCGGGTACCTCGAGTACTTCGAGTTCGCCGAGGACCTCGGCGCGACGCCGCTGCCCGTCGTGACGGTCGGGGCGCAGGGCTGCGGCTCGAGCCTCAAGGGCACGACCGACGCCGCCACGGTGCAGCGCTACGTCCAGGACACGGTCGACCTGCTCGAGTTCGCGAACGGCGACACCACCACCGAGTGGGGCGCGAAGCGCGCCGCGCTGGGCCACCCGAAGCCGTTCGGCGTGAAGTACATCGAGCTCGGCAACGAGGAGAACAACACCGAGTTCGAGAAGAACTTCCCGACGTTCCGCGCGGCCGTCGAGGCGGCGTTCCCGGGCGTCACGGTCATCTCCAACTCGGGGCCGGACGACTCCGGCTCGCGCTTCGACACCCTCTGGGCCTTCAACAAGCAGCAGAAGGTCGCCATGGTCGACGAGCACTACTACAACAGCCCCGACTGGTTCCTCGCGAACGCCGACCGCTACGACTCCTACGACCGCAGCGGACCGCAGGTCTTCCTCGGCGAGTACGCCTCCCAGGGCAACACGCTGTGGAACTCGATCACCGAGGCCGCGTACATGACGAGCCTCGAGCGGAACTCGGACGTCGTGCAGCTCGCGTCGTACGCGCCGCTGCTGTCCAACGAGGACTACGTGCAGTGGTCCCCCGACGCGATCTGGTTCGACAACGACGAGTCGTGGGGGAGCCCGAACTACTACGTCCAGAAGATGTTCTCGAACAACCTGGACGCGGGCGACCACGTCGTCCCGAGCACGTACACGGGCCCGCAGGTCACGCCCGAGCCGCTCGGGGGCGGGGTCTTCCTGTCCACGTGGAGCACGGCGGCGTCCTACGACAACGTGAAGGTCACGTCCAACGACACCGGCGACACCCTGTTCTCGGACGACTTCTCGGGTCCGTCGACGTGGTCGCCGCAGTCGGGCACGTGGGCCGTGTCGAACGGCGCCTACACGCAGACCAGCACCTCGGTGACCGACGCCCGGTCGATCATCCCCGACGCGTACACGAAGGACTGGTCGGACTACACGCTCGAGCTGGACGCCACGAAGACCGCCGGGTTGGAGGGCTTCCTCGTCGGGTTCGCGGCCACGGGCCCGAACAACTTCTTCTGGTGGAACCTCGGCGGGTGGTCGAACACCCGTCAGGCGCTGCAGAAGGCGGACGGCGGCTCGGCCGGCGAGGTCGACGCGGTCGAGGGCAGCACCATCACGACCGGGAAGACCTACCACCTCAAGGTCGTCGTCTCCGGTCGTGACATCAAGCTCTACCTCGACGGCGAGCTCCAGATGGACTACGAGGACGTCGTCGCGACGCAGGACGTCTTCCAGGACGTCACGCGCGACGCGTCCACCGGCGACCTCGTCGTCAAGGTGGTCAACACGTCCGACACGACACGCCGCACGGCCGTCCACGTCTCCGACGTCGGGATCCGCTCGACGGGCACCGCCACGGTCCTCACCGGCCAGCGCGACGACACCAACACCAAGGCGAAGAAGACGAAGGTCGTCCCGGTCACCCGCGAGCTCACCGGGCTCTCGGGCGACTTCAGCTACGACTTCCAGCCCTACTCGGTGACGTTCCTGCGCCTGCACACCGTGGACGCCGTCGCGCCGACGATCGACTCGCTCGACCTGTCGTCCGCCGGCGTCCGCGGCTGGCACGCCGACCCGGTCACGGTCACCGCGACCGCGTCGGACGACCGTGGCGTGGCGAGCCTCGAGACCCGGGTCGACGGCGGCGCCTGGGTGGCGTCGTCGTCCGTGTCGACGGCGTCGGTCCAGGTCTCTGGGCAGGGCGAGCACACCGTCGAGGTGCGCGCGACCGACGCCGACGGCAACGTCTCCGAGGTCCGCCCGGTGACGTTCGCGATCGACGCGACCCCGCCGATCTCCAACGCGACCGTCGACCCGAAGGCCCGGACGGTCACGCTCCGCGCCGCGGACTCGGGCGCGGGGACGGCGCGGGTCGAGTACCGGGTCGGGACGTCGGGTGCGTGGTCGACCTACGTCTCGCCGGTGAAGGTCGGCGCGGCGGCGACCACGGTCCAGTACCGGGCCGTCGACGCCGTCGGCAACGTCGAGGCGGCGAACACGGTGGTCGTGCCGGCCGCGGGGGTCGTCCTCAAGGCGACGTCGACCGCTGCGGTGGTGTCGCCTTCGACGGTGACGTTCGGGACGTCGCCGAAGGTGACGGTCCGGGTGACCGGCGCGGGCGGGACGCCGACGGGGACCGTGCGCGTGACGGACGGGAAGCGTCTGGTCGGGTCGGCGACGCTCTCGAGCGGGCGCGCGTCCGTGACGGTCGCGAAGGACCTCGCCGTCGGGTCGCACACGCTCTCGGTGGCGTACTCCGGCGACAAGGCGTTCGCGGCGTCGTCGGACACGGTCAGGGTCACGGTGACCAAGACGTCGTCGCGCACGTCGGTGAAGGTCTCGCCGAAGTCCCCGACGCACACCCAGCGCGCGACGGTGACCGCGACGGTGAAGACCGTGGTGCCGTCGGGCTCGGTGACCGTCAAGGTCACGCACGCCGTGAAGAAGACGGTCGTGAAGCACGGGAAGAAGGTCACGACCACGACGACGAAGACGGTCGTGTCGACGAAGGTCGCCCTGTCGAAGAACGGGACCGCGAGCGTGCGGCTCCCGAAGCTCGCCCACGGGACCTACCGCCTGACCGTGACGTACGGCGGCTCGGCGACGGCGACGTCGTCGGCCGCGGCCACGGCCCTCACCGTGCGCTAGCCGGGTGGGGCGCCCGCACCGGGCGCCCCACCCCCCTCAGGACTTCCTCGAAGGAGAACCACCCATGTCAACCTCCGCACGGACCCGACGGTCCGCGTCGGCGACGGCGCTCGCGCTGGTCGTCGGCGGGCTCGGCGCCGCCCTGCCCGCCACGGCGCAGGCGGCCCCGCCGCTCCCGGCCCTCACGGCCGACCCCGCACCCGCCACGACGCTCGACGACGGCCTCGTCGCGTCCTACCCCCTCGACGAGACGTCCGGCACCACGGCGCACGACGCGTCCGGCCACGGCAAGGACGGCACCGTCGAGGGCGCCGTGTCCTGGAACGACGGCGAGGGCTTCGCGTTCAGCGGCGGCGCCTCAGGCTCGGGCAACGCCATCAAGCTTCCCGACAACCTGATCGCCGGCGACGACGACGTGAGCGTCGACCTCGACGTCAAGGTCGACCCGACGCTCAGCGGCAACTGGTTCCTGTTCAACCTGGGCAACGTCGCCCCGTATCCCGACGGCACCGGCTACCTGTTCGTCACGGGCAAGGACTCCTCGAGCCGGTACCGGGGCACGTTCGCGACCGGCGGCTTCGCCACCGAGCAGAGCGCCGCCCGCCCCGGCGGCCTGGCGACGGGGACGTGGAAGCACGTCACGCTCGTCGTCGACGGAGGCACGACCGCCGCGCCCGGCAGCATCTCGCTGTACGAGGACGGCGCGCTCGTGGCCCAGCGGGTCAACGTCACGAGCTCGCCCGCGAGCATCGTGACGAGCACCCGGAACTACCTGGGCCGGTCCGCGTACGCGGGCGACGCGTCGTTCAAGGGCCAGCTCAAGGACGTGCGCGTCTACGACCGCACGCTCGACGCGGCGGAGGTCGCGTCGCTCGCGGGCGTCGCACCCTCCGACCAGGACGCGGTCACGGCGGCCGCCGCGGCGCTCGCCGTCCCCGACGCCGACGACGTGCGCGGCAACGTCACCCTGCCGACCGCCGGCGACCACGGCACCACGGTCGCGTGGGCGTCGTCGGACCCGGGCGTCGTCTCGACCACGGGCGAGGTCACGCGGCCCGCGCACGGCACCGACGCGGTGGCCGTCACGCTCACCGCCACCGTCACGAAGGGCGACGCCACGGCGACGCGGACGATCCCGCTGACCGTCGAGCCGCTGCCCGAGCAGGAGGACACCACCGCCTACGTGTTCGCCTACTTCGAGGGCGAGAGCACCGACGCCGGCGAGTCGGTCTACCTCGGCGCGAGCCAGGGCGACGACGCGCTGCACTGGAACGACCTCAACGACGGCAACCCGCTGTTCACGTCGACGCTCGGCACGAAGGGCCTGCGGGACCCGTTCATTATCCGCTCCCACGACGGCGACAAGTTCTACCTCCTGGCGACGGACCTCAAGATCTACCCGTCCGGGAACTTCGCGACGGCGCAGCGCACGGGCTCGACGTCGCTCGAGATCTGGGAGTCCGACGACCTCGTGCACTGGTCGGACCAGCGGCACGTCAAGGTCTCCTCGGACTTCGCGGGGAACACCTGGGCACCCGAGGCGTACTACGACGAGGAGCTCGGCAGCTACGTCGTCTACTGGGCGTCGAACCTCTACGACACCACGGACACGACCGGCCGCGACAACACGGCGACGTACAACCGCATGATGTACGCGACGACGCGCGACTTCGTGACGTTCAGCGACCCGAAGCCGTGGGTCGACGTCAAGCGGGGCAGCGGCCTCGGCATGATCGACGCGACCGTGATCAAGGACGGCGACCAGTACTACCGCTTCGTCAAGGACGAGCAGTACATGATCCCGCGCGAGGAGAAGTCGACCGACCTCCTGGCGCCGGTGTCCGGCTCGCTCCCGACGACGACCTCCACGCCCTGGCAGCTCGTCAAGGAGAAGGTCGCCTTCGGTCAGCCCAACCAGTGGGGCGGGACGTTCACGGCGGGCGAGGGCCCGACCGTCTTCAAGGCCAACGCGGGCGACGTCAACACGGGAGGCCAGGACACCTGGTACCTGTTCGTCGACCAGCCGAGCTACCACGGCGGCAAGGGCTACGTGCCGTTCGTGACGACCGACCTCGACTCGGGCCAGTTCACGTCCGTGGCGGCGCAGTCGGAGCTCCCGACCAGCCCGCGGCACGGCACCGTGCTGCCGGTCACGCAGGCCGAGTACGAGCGGGTGCTCGCCGCGTACCAGCCGGACCTCCTCGTCGACGCGGTCGACCCCGTCACGACGACGACCCGGATGGGCGAGGCGCCCGTGCTGCCGTCCACCGTGACCGTCCGGTACCACGACGGGTCCTCGAAGCAGGTCGCGGTGACGTGGCCGCAGGTCGACGCCGCGCAGTACGCGCAGCCGGGGACCTTCGAGGTGCGAGCGGACGTGGTGCCCGGGGCCGACGTCCAGGCGGTCGCGACGGTCACCGTGACCGACGCCGTCGATCCGGTCGTCACGCTGACCACCACGCCCGGCCAGCCGTCGTCCGGCTGGTTCGCGACCGCACCGGTGACGGTCGACGCGACCGCCACCGACGACGGCACGGTCGCCACGGTGGACACCTCGCTCGACGGCGGCCCCTGGGTCACCGCCGACGGCGCCACGGCCCACGTGACCGTGCCCGCCGACGGCCGGCACCTCGTGCAGGCGCGCGCGACGGACGCGTCGGGGAACATGTCCGCGATCGTGTCGCGTGCGGTCCTCGTCGACACCGGTGCGCCCGTCTCGAAGGCGACCGTGTCCACGACCGAGCGGTCGGTCGCGCTCGCCGCGGCCGACGAGTGGTCGGGCGTGGCGCGGGTCGAGTACCGGGTCGGGACAGCGGGCGCGTGGTCGACCTACGTCTCGCCGGTGAAGGTCGGGCCGGGCGCGGCGACGGTGCAGTACCGGGCCGTGGATGTGGCGGGGAACGTGGAGGTCACGAACGCGGCTTCCGTTCCTGCCGCTGGGGTCGTGCTGAAGAGCACGTCGACTGCTGCGGTGGTGTCGCCGTCGACGGTGACGTTCGGGAAGTCGCCGAAGGTGACGGTCCGGGTGACCGGTGCCGGCGGTGTGCCGTCCGGGTCGGTGCGGGTCACGGACGGGAAGCGGCTGGTCGGCTCGGCGAAGCTCTCGGGCGGCAAGGCCACGGTCGGCCTCGCGGGCGACCTGGCGGTCGGGTCTCACACGCTGGTGGTCGCGTACTCGGGTGACAAGGCGTTCGCGGCGTCGTCGGACACGGTCAAGGTCAAGGTGACCAAGGCGTCGTCGGCGACTGCCGTGAAGGTCTCGCCGAAGTCCCCGACCCACACCCAGCGGGCGACGGTCACGGCGACGGTGAAGACCGTCCAGCCGACCGGCACGGTCACGGTCAAGGTCACCACGACGGTGAAGAAGACCGTGGTCACGCACGGGAAGAAGGTCACGACCACGACGACGAGGACCGTCGTGTCCCGGAAGGTCGCGCTGTCCAAGACCGGGACCGCGAGCCTGCGGCTCCCCAAGCTCGCCCAGGGCACCTACCGCCTCACGGTGAGCTTCGGCGGGTCGGCGACCGCGACGTCGTCGTCCGCCGCCACCACGGTCCGCGTCACGAGGTAGCGGCCGTCCACGACTGCCGGGCGCGGCGTCCGAGTGCGCCGCGCCCGGCAGTTCTCGCACTCCGATGGTGACGTTGCCATCGGTGCGTCCCACGCAGGGGGACCGATGAGAAGGGGAACGATGAGAACGACGAGAAGAACGCTGGCGGCCGTGGCCGCCGCGGCGCTGACGGCCACCATGGCGCCGTCCGTCGCCCACGCGGCCGACGAGCCCGCGCCCGACGACCTGAGCGCAGGCCTGATCGCGTACTACCCGCTCGACGAGACGGGCGGCACGACCGCGCACGACGCGTCCGGCCACGGTCACGACGGCACGGTCGAGGGCACCGCGTCCTGGAATGCAGGCGACGGCTTCACGTTCGGCGGGGGAGCGTCGGGCAGCGGCAACGCGATCAAGCTGCCGAACGACCTCCTCGCGGGCCAGGACGACGTCACGGTCGACTTCGACGTGTACGTGGACCCGACCCTCACGGGCAGCTGGTTCATGTTCACCTTCGGCAACCCGACGGTGTACCCGAACGGCACGGGCTACCTGTTCACCACGGGCGCGGGCGGGACCTTCCGCGGGACCCTGGCCTCCGCGGGCTACACGACCGAGCAGAGCGCCAAGAAGTCCGGCGGCCTCGCGACCGGCACGTGGAAGCACGTGACGTACGTCGTCGACGGCGGCACGGAGACCGACCCCGGCTCGGCGCGGCTCTACGAGGACGGCGCGCTCGTCGGGTCGAACGACGCGGTCACGCAGACGCCGGCCCAGATCGGCGAACCCGACGGCACCAGCACGCGCAACTACCTCGGACGTTCGGCCTACACCGCCGACCCGTCCTTCAAGGGCAAGATCCGCGACTTCCGGGTCTACGACCGGACGCTCGACGCGGACGAGGCCGCCACGCTCGCCCAGGACACGGCCGAGGCCGGCGCCGACGCGGCCCTGGCCGCGCTCGACCTGGGCGACCTGTCCGGCGTGACCGACGACCTCACGCTGCCGACGACGTCGAAGGGCGCGACCGTGACCTGGTCGTCGTCCGACCCGTCGGTGATCGCGGCCGACGGCTCTGTGACGCGCCCGGCCGTGGGGGAGCCGGCCGCGACGGTCACGCTCACGGCGTCGGTCACCAACGGCACGGCGACGCGCACCAAGGCGTTCACGGCGACCGTCCTGCCCGACCCCGCGGCGTCGGACAAGGTCGCGTACGACGCCGAGCACGTCACGGTCGCGAACCTCGCCGCCGTGCGGGGCAACCTCACCCTGCCGACGGCAGGGCACTACGGCTCGACGATCACCTGGGCGTCGTCCGACCCCGACGTGGTCTCCGCGACCGGCGAGGTGACCCGGCCGGCCTACGGCGAGGACGCCGTCGACGTCACGCTCACCGCGACCGCGACCCTCGGCGACGACGCGGCGCCCCGCACGTACACCGCGCACGTCGAGGCGATGCCGCGCCGCGTCCCGACGACGAGCTACATGTACGCGTACTTCACGGGCGACTCGCTCGCGGGCGAGAAGATCTACTTCGCCGCGAGCCAGGGCAACGACGCGCTCAAGTGGACCGAGCTCAACGGCGGCAAGCCGGCGCTGACCTCGACGCTCGGCACCAAGGGCCTGCGCGACCCGTTCGTCATCCGCTCGCACGACGGCGACACGTTCTACCTCATCGCGACCGACCTCTCCATCGGGTCGGGGACGTCGTGGGGCGACTCGGTCCGCACGGGCTCGAAGAGCATCGAGGTCTGGGAGTCGAAGGACCTCGTGCACTGGTCCGACCAGCGCCAGGTGAAGGTCGCGCCCGACAACGCCGGCAACACGTGGGCGCCCGAGGCGTACTGGGACGACGAGATCGGCGCGTACGTCGTGTTCTGGGCCTCGTCGCTCTACGGGGACGACGACCCGAACCACACCGGCACCAGCTACCACCGGATGATGTACGCCACGACGCGCGACTTCGTGACGTTCACGCCCGCGAAGGTCTGGCAGGACACGGGCAAGTCCCGCATCGACACGACCGTCTACAAGGAGGGCGACACCTACTACCGGTTCACCAAGGACGAGGCGAGCGCCGGCGGCTGCACGGACATCTTCCAGGACAAGTCGACCGACCTCCTGGCCCCCGCGGCGGACTGGACGATCCAAGACACCTGCATCGCGACCAAGGCCGGCCTCGTCCGCGCCGAGGGGCCGTCGATCTTCAAGGCCAACGAGGGCGACGTCAACGGCGGCGGGTACTACCTGTTCGTCGACGAGTACGGGTACCGCAAGTACCTCCCGCTGCACTCCGACAGCCTCGAGAACCCGGACTGGGAGCTGCCCGCCGCCTGGTCGCTGCCGGCTAGCCCGCGTCACGGCACGGTCATGAACCTCACGCAGGCCGAGTGGGACGGGCTCACGGGCACGACGACGGCGGCCGTCACCTCCACGACGAAGGTGAAGCTCGCCGACGCGACGGTCGAGGCGGGGCACGGCACGTCGGCCACGGTCAGCGTCAAGGCGTCCGACCAGGGGCAGGTCGCGGGCGACGTGACCGTCTCCGCCGGCGACTGGCACACCACCGCGCACCTCGCTGCCGACGGCACCGTGACCGTCGACCTGCCCGCCGACCTCCCCGTCGGCCAGGCCGAGGTCGCGGCGTCCTACGCGGGCTACGGCGTCGTCGGCGCGAGCGCCGGCACGGCGACGCTCACCGTGGGCGAGGCGACGGTCGACCCGGACCTCGTCGTGTCCTACCCGTTCGACGAGACCAGCGGCACCGTCGCGCACGACGCGTCGGGCCACGGCCTCGACGCCCAGCTCGTGAACGGCGCGGTCCCGTCCGCGGGCGGCGTCACGCTCGACGGCACGGACGACTACGTCGACCTGCCCGACGACGTCCTCGCCGGGCTCACGTCCGCGACGGTCTCGGTCGACGTCAAGATCGACCCGTCGCAGGGAACCCCGTACTTCGTGTACGGCCTGGGCAACACGAGCAGCGGCACCGGCAACGGCTACCTGTTCACCACGGGCGACTCCTACCGCACGGCCATCGCGTCGGGGAACTGGACGACCGAGCAGAACACCTCGTCGTCGTCGAACCTCCCGCGTGGTGCGTGGAAGCAGCTCACCTACACCCTCGACGCCGCGACGCACACGGGCACCGTGTACCTCGACGGGGTCAAGGTCGCGCAGAACACCGGGATCACCCTGACCCCGGGCGAGATCGGCGGCGGGCACACGGTCGCCAACTACATCGGGCGCTCGCTGTACACGGCCGACAAGTACCTCAAGGGCCAGGTGCGGGACTTCCGCATCTACGACCGGGCGCTCACCCCGTCCGAGGTGCTGGACAGGTCGGGCAACGGCACCGCCGTCGTCGGCGTCGTGCTGCCCCAGCTCAAGGTGCCGGCGATCGTCGACGCCGCGTCGTCGACGATCACGCTGCCCGTGAAGCCGGGCACCGACCTGTCGGCGCTCGCGCCGAAGCTCGAGGTGTCGGACTCCGCGACCGTGTCGCCCGACAACGGGTCGACGCGCGACCTCACGAAGCCGGTGGCGTATACCGTCACGGCCGCTGACGGCTCGGCGAAGACCTGGACGGTCAGGGCGCTCGTGATGCGCAGCCCGGTCCTGCCGGGCTACAACGCCGACCCGAACATCGTCGTGTTCGGCGACACCTACTACATCTACGCGACCACGGACGGCACCCCGGGCTGGGGGAGCACCTCGTTCAAGGTCTGGTCGAGCAAGGACCTCGTCGACTGGACCGACCACGGCGTGATCCTCGACGTGGGAGGTGCCGACACCGGGCACGACGACATCAGCTGGGCGGACGGCCACGCATGGGCGCCGACCATCACCGAGAAGGACGGGACGTACTACTTCTACTTCGTCGCCGACCAGCAGATCGGCGTCGCCGTGTCCGACTCGCCCACGGGCCACTTCACCGACGCGCTCGGTGAACCCCTCGTCCACAAGGCCGACTTCGGCGGCCGGCAGCAGATCGACCCGGCCGTGTTCACCGACACCGACGGGACGACCTACCTGTTCTGGGGCAACGGGACCGCCTACATGGTCCCGTTGAACGACGACCTGACCTCCTACGACCCGGCCAAGGTCCGGACGATCAGCGGGCTCAAGGACTTCCGGGAGGGCCTGTTCGTCAACAAGCGGCAGGACACCTACTACCTCACGTGGTCCGTCGACGACACGGGCAGCGAGAACTACCACGTCAACTACGCGACGTCGTCGAGCGTGACGGGGCCGTGGACCAACCGGGGCACGCTCCTGCAGAAGGATCCGAGCCAGGGAATCCTCGGCACGGGCCACTCGTCGATCGTCCAGGTGCCCGGCACCGACGACTGGTACATCGCGTACCACCGGTTCGGCATCCCCGGGGGCGACGGGACGCACCGCGAGACCACGATCGACCGGGTCACCTTCACGGCCGACGGGCTCATGAACCCGGTCGTCCCGACGCTCACGAGCGTCGACCCGGAGCGCGTCCCCGACACGACCGCGCCGACGGTGTCGCTCGCGACGTCGCCGGCGACGGCCGACGGGTCGGCGGGGTGGTTCGTGTCGTCGCCGGTCGCCGTGACGGCGACGGGTGCCGACGACCGGGGGCTCGCCTCGACCGAGCTCTCCGTCGACGGCGGGGCGTGGGTCGCGGGGTCGGCTGCCTCGTCGGTGTCGGCCTCGCTGGCCGACGGGCGGCACCTGGTGCAGGCACGTGCGACCGACGCCGCCGGGAACGTCTCGGCCCTCGTCTCGGCCGCGGTGCTCGTCGACTCGGCGGCGCCGGTGTCGAACGCTGTCGTGGACGCGAAGGCCCGCACGGTCACGCTGCGGTCCGCCGACGGCGGATCCGGGGTCGGGCGGGTCGAGTACCGGGTCGGGACGTCGGGCGCGTGGTCGACCTACGTCTCGCCGGTGAAGGTCGGGTCGGGCGCGGCGACGGTGCAGTACCGGGCCGTCGACGTGGCGGGGAACGTGGAGGTCACGAACGTGGCGTCGGTCCCTGCTGCGGGGGTCGTGCTGAAGAGCACGTCGACCGCTGCGGTGGTGCCGCCCTCGACGGTGACGTTCGGGACGGCCGCGAAGGTGACGGTCCGTGTGACCGGTGCCGGCGGTGTGCCGTCCGGGTCGGTGCGGGTCACGGACGGGAAGCGGCTGGTGGGTTCGGCGAAGCTCGCCGGCGGCCGGGCGACTGTGACGCTCGCGAAGGACCTGAGCGTCGGTTCGCACACGCTGACCGTGACCTACTCCGGTGACAAGGCGTTCGCGGCGTCGTCCGACACGGTCACCCTCAAGGTGACCAAGGCGAGCTCGCGCACGTCGGTGAAGGTCAACCCGAAGGCCCCGACCCACACCCAGCGCGCGACGGTCACGGCGACGGTGAAGACCGTCCAGCCCAGCGGGTCCGTGACCGTCAAGGTGACGCACGCCGTGAAGAAGACGGTCGTGAAGCACGGGAAGAAGGTCACGACCACGGTCACGAAGACGGTGGTCTCCACGAAGGTCGCCCTGTCGAAGAACGGGACCGCGACCCTGCGGCTCCCCAAGCTCGCCCAGGGCGCCTACCGCCTCACGGTGAGCTACGGCGGTTCGGCGACCGCGACGTCGTCGGGCGCGACGACCGCCCTCACGGTTCGTCGGTAACCCGCACCGTGACGCACGCGAGCCCCGCCGAGGTGATCCTCGGCGGGGCTCGTCGTCGTCCGGGCTCAGACCGTCGGAAGCCAGACGCGCATGGTGCTCGGGCCGCGGTTCGCCCACCGGTGGTAGGGCACGAGCCGGCACTCGACGGACCGAACCGACCGCGGCACGGGCGGAGGCCCGTACGGGCTGCGCGCGGGCTCGGCGAACATGACGCTCGTCCCTTCGACGACGGCGCCGTCCCCCTCGGCCCGCGGCGGCAGCATCGGGTCGACGCACAGCGAGTCGAGCGGGACGCCGTCGGGCAGGTCCACCGACTCGGCGCACAGCACGAGCGGTCCGCGCTCGACGGCGACGGTCCCACGAACGGCGTCGATCCGGGGGTCCGGGTGGGTCCAGCGGGGCGTCATGGGCAGCCGGAGCACGACGACGTCGCCGGCGGTGAGGCCCCCGACGACGTGCCCCGGCTGCTGCGCGGGCGTGACCTCGCCGCGGGCCTCGACGGTCGCGCCCGACGCCCATGCGGGCACCCGGAGCGTGAGGTCCCACGGCCGGTCGGGCGCTTCCACGACCGTCACCGCGACGACGCCGTCGTCGGGGTAGCGGGTGGCCACGGCGAGCCGGACGGTGGCGCCGTCGCCGAGCCGGGCGACGACCTCGCCCGCGGCGTACTGGAGGAGCTGGACGCCGTCGTCGGACGTGGTCGCGACGTAGGTGGCGAGCTGCGCGAGCGTGCGCGCCACGTTGGGCGGGCAGCACGACACCTCGAACCACGGAGCCCGGAGCTGCGCGTGGGCGCGCGGGCTCACGGCGTCGGGGTCGGTCTCCTGGGCGGCGACCCGCTGCTGGAGCGGGTTCGTGTAGAAGAACGCCTTGCCGTCCTCGCGGGGCGACGCGGCGACCACGTTGTACAGCGTCCGCTCGACGACGTCCGCGTAGCGCAGGTCCCCGGTCCGCAGCAGGAGGCGCCAGGCGACCATGATCGACGCGACCCCCGCGCACGTCTCGCAGTAGGCGCGGTCGGGCGGGAGCTCGTAGTCGTCCCCGAACGCCTCGTCCTGGTGGTGGGAGCCCATCCCGCCGGTGAGGTACGTGCGCCGTTCGAGCGCCCGCACGTACTGGCGCTCGACGGCCTCGGCGAGGGCGTCGTCGTCCTGCTCGACTGCGGCGTCGACGGCCCCCGCGGACAGGTACAGGGCGCGCACGGCGTGCCCGCGCAGGTCCGTGGCCTCGAGGATCGGGACGTCGTCCTGAAAGTAGGCACGCCCGAACTCGATGTCGGGGAGCGTGCGGTGTCCGCGCCGGTCGAGGAACAGGCGGGCCTGCGCGAGGTAGCGCGGCTCGCCTGTCGCCCGGTACAGCTCGACGAGCGCCGGCTCGATCTCGGCGTGCCCGCACACGCCCTGGATCCCGTCGGGGCCGAACGCGTCGCACACGTGGTCGGCGGCGCGCAGGGCGACGTCGACGAGCTCGTCGTGGTGACCGGTGCGCAGGCGCGCGACGGCGGCCTGGAACAGGTGGCCGTAGCAGTAGAGCTCGTGCCCCCAGTCGAGCTGTGTGTATCGCGGCGGCTGGCCCGGGTTGCCGAAGCGCGTGTTGAGGTAGCCGTCGGACTGCTGGGCCGCGGCGACGCGCGCCACGATCCCGCGGTACCGGTCCTCGAGCGCCTCGTCGCCGCTGCGGGCGATCTCCCAGGCCATGGCCTCGAGCAGCTTGTAGATCTCCGAGTCGGAGAACTCGCGGCCGCGGCGCTGCTTCCCGACGGTGCCGTCGACGACGCGGTCGAAGTTCGCCGTCCAGCCCGTGCGCTCCTGCCAGGCGGCGATGTGGGGGACGATCGCGTCGTGGTTGAGCGCCTGACGGTCGGCCCAGAACCCGCGGTCGATGCGGACGTCGTCGATGCCGAGCGGTCGCAGCGTCCCGGAGCCGGGGGAGACGGGGGCGATCACCTGACGGTGCCGGGACCCGGTGGGGCGAGGGCTCGACGTGGTCAGTGGAGTCACGTTGGAAGTCATCCCTTCACCGCGCCTGACGTGAAGCCGCGGATGTAGTAGCGCTGGAGAGCGAGGAACAGGACGATCGCCGGGAGCGTGAGCACGACCACGCCGGCCGTCGTCGAGCCGTAGTCGATGACGCCCATGGTCTGCTGGCGCATGTTGACGAGGGCGAGGGGGAGCGGCGCCTTCTCGGTGCTGAGCAGGTACAGCGAGACCATGAAGTCGTTCCAGGCCGCCAGGTACGTGAACAGCCCGACGGTCACGATCCCGGGGCGCACCGCGGGCAGCATGATCCGGTAGAAGGCCTGGAACGAGTTGCAGCCGTCGATGTAGGCGGCCTCTTCGAGCTCACGCGGGATCGTCGCGAAGGAGTTCCGCATCATGAAGATCGAGAACGGGACCTGGAACAGCGTGAGGACGAGCGCCACGCCGATCAGGGAGTTCTGCAGGTGGATGTCCTTCATCCACACGAGCAGCGGGATGAGCAGGGCCGCGTACGGGATCATCATGACCGACAGCACCAGGACGAACAGGGCGTTGCGGCCCCGGAACCGGAACCGCGCGAACGCGTAGCCGCCGGTCGCGGCGATGACGATCGTGACCACGGTCGCGCCGATCGAGACGACCAGCGAGTTCTTCAGGTAGGCCGGGAACCCGAGCCCGTAGTGGAACATCGTCGTGTAGTTGCCGAAGCCGAAACCGTCGGTCTGCGCCGTGCCGGGGCTCGGCGACACCGAGCTCACGACAGCCCAGACCAGGGGCAGCATGAAGACCACGGCCATGACGGTGGTGAGCGTGTAGGCGGCGGAGCGTCCCGCCGCGTTGGACCTCTTCATCGCGGGACCTCCTACTTCTCGTCCGCGTCGAGCTTGAGGGCCCGGAGCTGGATCATGTTGATGATCACGAGCGCGAGCAGCAGCAGCACGGACAGCGCGGCGGCGAGGCCGAGGTCCTTGCGCGTCTCGAACGCGTCGCGGTAGATGAGCTGGACGATCGTCAGCGTCGAGTTGTTCGGGCCGCCCTTGGTGAGGATGTAGAACTGGTCGAACGCCAGCAGGGACCCGGTGATCGACAGGATCATCGTCATGGCGATGGTGGGGCGCAGCAGCGGCAGCGTGATGGAGCGCAGCGTGCGCAGGCGGCCGGCGCCGTCGATGCGGGCAGCCTCGTAGACCTCCGACGGGATGGCCTGCAGGCCGACCATCGTGAGCAGCATGTAGTACCCGGCGAAGCGCCAGACGACGAGCACCACGGTGGCCCAGAGCGCGCCGCCCGGGGTGCCGAGGATCGAGGCGCCGGCTTCCGTCCCCGCGACCTTCTCGAGGATCCCGTTGATCGGGCCGACCTGCGGCGAGTAGAGCGCGTAGAACAGCAGCGACGCCGACGCGATGCCCAGTGCCGAGGGGACGAGGATCGCCGTCCGCAGGAACGTGTTCCAGCGGCGCGACTCCTGGACGAGCAGCGCGAGCCCGTAGGCGATGGGCATGAGGATCACCGTCGTCAGCGCCGTGTACTTCAGCGTGAACCCGATCGACTTGCCCAGCAGCGGGTCGGCGAACAGCTTGGTGAAGTTGTCGGGGAAGTTGCCGCCCTGGGCGCCCCCCAGCAGCGTCCAGTGCGAGCATGCCATCACCACCACCACGACCACCGGCGCGACGAACAGGACGACGAGCAGGAGCGCGGTGGGCGAGGCGAAGAGCCAGCCGCGGCGGTTCTCGAGCTGGGTTGCGGTGCGGCGTCGTCGTCCGGACGACGACGGCACGGGCGGCGACGGCGCAACCACCGGCTCCGCGTAGGTGGACTGGCTCATGGGGACCCTCCGTTGGGCGGGTGCGCGGCGGGCGGGGGCTGGGGCGCCTCCGCCCGCCGCGCGCGTGCGGTGGACTACTGGCCGAGCGTGGACGTGATGGCGTCGTTGTCGCTGTCGACCTTCGACGCGTCACCCCAGACGCCGTCCTGGACGAGGAGCTGCCAGGGGCTGCCTGCTGCGTTGAACGCCTCGTTGAAGTTCACCGCGATGGGGGTCTGGCCGTCCTTGATCGTGCTGTTCGCGACGATCGTGCGCGGGTCGGCATCCTTGTAGCCGTTCTCGAGGACCTTGAGGTTCGACGCCGTGTCGTCGTTGTCCGCGAAGACCTTCTGCTGCGCGTCCTCGGTCATGAGCCACGACAGGAAGTTCCAGGCCTGGGCCTCGTGCTTCGAGTCCTTGGAGACGCCGATGGCGTCGCCGCCGAGGAAGGTGGACGACCCTCCGTCGACGCCCGGGATGGGGGCGACGCCGATGTCGAACTTCGACGTCTTGAAGAGCGCGCTCACGGCCGTGGCCGGGTACTGCATCACGCCGATCTTGCCGTTCTGGAACGGCGCGGTCCACGTCGCCCCGGTCTCCTCCTTGGAGCCGGCGCCGAGGCCGTTGGGGGTCTTGGCGAGGTCCGCGTACGCCGCGTAGATCTTCTTCGCGGAGTCGCTCGCCATGAGCGACTCGGTGCCCTCGTCGTTGATGGCCTTCTCGCCGTTGCCCCAGATCATGGGGAAGAGCGTGAAGACGAGGGCGCCGCCCGACTGTCCCGCGAAGTAGGTGCCGGCGACGTCCTTCTTGCCGAGCTTCGCGACGGCCTTGGCCTGGTCCGCGAACTCCTGGAGCGTGGCGGGGCCCTTGTCGGGGTCCAGCCCGGCCTCCTTGTAGAGGTCCTTGTTCCAGACCATGACGGAGATGTCGGTGACGAACGGCAGCGTGTGCTCCTTGCCGTCCACGGTCCCGGCCTTGATGTGGCCGGACTGCAGGTCGGCCTTCTCGGGGAGGGAGTCGATCTGCTCGGTCAGGTCCTTGAAGATGCCCTGCTCGGTCCAGTACGGGACGCGGACGACGTCGCCTGCGAGGATGTCGGGCAGGCTGCCCGTCTGGACGGCCGCACCGACCTTGCCCTCGACGTCGTCGTTGGGGAGGAGCTCGAGCTTGACCTGGTTCTTGTGGGTCTTGTTGTACTCGGTGACCGCGTTCGTCGCCTGCTTCTCCAGGGGAGCGCGCGACCACATGGTGAGGGAGGTGCCGTCGTCGGTGCCGCCGGTCGGGATGGACGACGCGGCCTTGTCGTCGTCACCGCCGCCGCTGCTGCTGCCGCAGCCGGCGAGCGTGAGTGCGACGCCGGTGGCCGCGGCGACCGCTCCGAGGGCGAACCGTCCGTGGCGCCGCCCGTGTGCCCTGTGCTTCATCGTGTGCCTCTCACTTCTCGACTCTGAGATCCGGCTGGCCATCGGGCCGCGTCGCCCGCCTGCTCCACGCGACCAGGTGCATCTCGAAACTACCGAAATGCTTTTCGCGGACGCTAGCATCGTGCCCAGGGCACGTCAAGCGTGACAAGGGGATTCGGTCTGTTAACCTCGGCGAAAACCTTGCACAACGAAGGTCAACTCACATCGGACGGCGGGAGCGCGGAGATGGTGGAGAAGAGCAAGCCGGCGACGCTGGGCGACGTCGCCCGGCTGGCAGGAGTGTCGATCGCGACCGCCTCGAAGGCGCTGAACGGCCGGGCCCAGGTCCGCGACACGACGCGCGAGAAGGTCATGCGCTCGGCGGAGGCGCTCGCGTTCATCCCCAACCCGCTCGCCCGCGGCCTGCTCTCCGGGCAGACCGGGACCGTCGGCCTCCTCACGTCCGACCTCGAAGGCCGTTTCTCGATCCCGATCATGATGGGCGCGGAGGACGCGTTCGGAGCCGGGTCCACGTCGGTGTTCCTGTGCGACGCGCGCGGCGACGCGATCCGCGAGCAGCACCAGGTCCGGGCGCTGCTCTCGCGACACGTCGACGGGCTGATCGTCGTCGGGGCGCGCCCCGACCCGCGTCCGCCGCTCGCCGGCGACATCAACGTCCCCGTCGTCTACGCGTACGCGCCGTCCGAGGACCCCGACGACTCGTCCGTGACCAGCGACAACGTGCAGGGCGGCCGGCTCGCCGCCGAGCACCTGCTCAGCACCGGGCGCCGGTCCATCGGCATCATCACCGGCGACCGCGGCTACGGCGCCGCCCACGACCGGCTCGCAGGCGCCCTGTCCGCGCTCCACGACGCCGGCATCGAACCCGTGCAGGACGCGCTGTTCGGGTCCTGGTCCGAAGGCTGGGGCCGCGGCGCGGCCCGGGTGCTGCTCGAGGCTCACCCCGAGCTCGACGGGTTGATCTGCGGCAGCGACCAGGTGGCGCGTGGCGCCATGGACGCCCTCCGTGAGCTCGGCCGCGAAGTCCCCGACGACGTCGCCGTCATCGGGCACGACAACTGGGAGGTCCTCGCCATGAACGCGCGGCCCCCGCTCTCCACGATCGACATGAACCTCCAGGAGCTCGGGCGCCGGGCCGCGGGCATGCTGTTCGACGCCATCGGCGGGTCGCCGACGCACGGGGTCGAGAAGCTGCCGTGCCGGCTCATGGTGCGAGGGTCGACGACGCCGACGAGCTGAGCCGTGCCCAGGGTTCGCCGATGGTGGCGCTGGGTTCGCCGACGGTGACGCCGCGTTCGCCGATGGTGACGTGGCGCTCGCCGGTGGTGACGTGGCGTTCGCCGGTGGTGACGTGGCGTTCGCCGATGATGACGTCGGGCGGTCATGGTCGGGTTCGCGGGAGGGTGCGGCGAGCTGTCTCGGACTGTCGCGCTTCGGCCCTGGGGGCCGTGCGCACTCCTTGACGTCCTTCGACACCTCCCCGCACCCACCCGCTCGGCCTGTCCCTCACTGACATCGCCGGACGGCATCCGAGTGGTCACGACCGGCACCCGCGCGCTCCGGCGTCGTCGAACGCGGCCCCCCTCGAATCTCCGAGCACGGGGTTGTGCACGTCTCGGGCCGCCGAGCACGGGCTTGTGCACCAGTTCCCGCTCGGATCGGTGCACAAGCCCGTGCTCGGCGCGTGCGGGCGCGCACCCTGCGCCACCGTCGGCGAACCCAGCGTCACCGTCGGCGAACGCGGCGTCACCACCGGCGAACCCAGCGCCACCGTCGGCGAACCCAGCGCCACCGTCGGCGTCGGACGGGCGGGTGAGCGCGCACCCCTGCCGCCCCACCCGCCCGGACCGCGTCGACAAGTACCTAGTACCGAAAAGACCGAAAAGCATTGCGTCCGCCTTTCGGGTGTGGCATGTTCGACGCTGACCAGCCCATCTCGACGAGGAGAGAGCATGCACGCGCACCGACGAACGCGCAGTTCAGCAAGGCTGTCAGGGAGATCCGGGCCCGGGGGAGCGGCGTCGTCGCCGTCGGGCGCGGCCCTGTCGACCGGGGGCGCGGCGGCCCGTCTGACCGCCGGAACCGCGGCCGCGGCCCTCGTGGCGACAAGCCTTTTCGGTCTCCTGACCCCGCAGCGCGCGGACGCGGCGAACGCCGACATCGGCTTCCCGACGTTCTCCGGTAGTGACCACCCGGTCCCTGACGAGGGCACCGGCTTCCACCCCGAGGGCCAGCTCCAGGCCATCTTCGACGCCGACAAGGCGGCCGGCGCGGGGACCGACACGGACCACGACTTCTGGGTCGACAGGATGCTCGCCCGGACCGGCAACCAGCCCGGCGGCTCGAACGGGGACGCCAACCAGTACCTGTTCTCGCGCGGGCGCGCCGTCTTCATGAAGACCCACGAGCCCGGGACGCTCGGGTTCGGCGGCGAGGTCGCGTACTGGGAGACGATCTCGGGCGGCACCGGCGCCTACACGCTCAAGGTCCTGGTCGACGGGAACCCCGTCACGCTCACCGAGGTCGCGGCGCAGCGCAAGCAGACGCCGTCGTACTGGCGCTCGACGTTCACGAGCGCCGACAAGACCCTGAGCGTCGTCGAGACGAAGTTCATCACCCAGAACGACGTCGCGGTCACCGAGCTCACGGTGAGCTCCGCGGACGGCAAGGCGCGGAACGTGACGCTCCGGGCGTCGTCGGCGTTCGCGACGCGAGCGGACGGCGACGAGCTGACCGGCTCGGTCACGGCCCTCAACAACATCACGACGGTCTTCCCGCGGCTCTCGGGCGACGGGTTCACCCCGGACGGGGGCGCGCTCACGAGCACGCTGTCCGTGCCGGCGACCGGCTCGGTCACGACGAAGGTCCAGATGGGCTTCGTGACCAAGGAGATCCCGGAGTCGCGGGCCGACTACGACACGTACCGCGCGGCCACCCCGGCCGCCGCGTACACGAAGCACGTCACGGCGTACAACCAGTGGTGGGTGGACAACATCCCCTACCTGGACACGCCCGAGGACAACATCGACAAGACGCTCTTCTACCGCTGGTGGCTCCTGCGGTTCAACTTCCTCGACGCGAACGTGCCGGGCAACGACTACCAGTTCCCGACGTCCGTCGAGGGCGCGCTCGGCTACAACAACGCGATCGACCTGACGATCGGGATGTTCCTCGACGACCTCAAGTACCTGCGCGACCCCGCCTACTCGTACGGGACGTGGCTGTCGGCGGGCGAGACCGCCGGCTCGGCGGGCCAGTACCGGGACAACCCCGGCGACCCGGCGAACTGGAGCGCGAGCCACACCCAGTACATCTCCGAGTCGGCGTGGCAGTCGTACCAGGTGCACGGCGGCCCGGCGTCGGTCGCGGAGCAGATCGGCACGTACGCCGAGCGGGACACCGCGGGCGAGCTCGCCACCATGGACAGCAACCACAACTACCTGCTCGACACGAACTGGAACGCCTGGACGGGCAACGACGCGGACGCCGTCTCGTTCGACTACAAGCCGGGCCAGAAGCTCGACCGGCCTGAGAGTGCGTACGTGTTCAGCGGCGCCAAGGCGGGTGCCGAGGCGTTCCGCGTCGCGGGCGACGACGACCGCGCGGCCGCTCTCGACGGCACCGCGCAGAAGGTCAAGCAGGCCGTCCTCGACACGCTGTGGGACCCCACGGACAAGCTGCTCCTGTCGAGCACGGTCTCGGGGACGCAGGTGCCGTGGAAGGAGATCAACAACTACTACCCGTACAGCGTCGGCCTCATGCCGAAGCCGGGAGACGCGGACTACACCGACGACTACACGGCGGCGCTGCGCCTGTTCGCGGACGACAAGCAGTTCCCGGTCTTCCCGTTCTACACGGCGGACCAGGCCGACAAGGCCGAGGCAGCGGCGGCGGGGAACCCGGGCAGCAACAACTTCTCGGTCATCAACTCGACGGTGACGTTCCGGATGCTGTCGAGCGTCCTGCGCAACTACCCGACGGACGCGATCGACGCCCAGTGGTACAAGAAGCTTCTCTATTGGAACGCCTGGGCGCACTACCAGAACAACGGCGACAACCGGTACCCGGACCAGAACGAGTTCTGGTCGGACGGCAGCGCGGACCCGCAGGGCATCGGCTACCGCTCCTGGATCCACCACACCCAGCTCGGCACGACGAACTGGACGATGATCGAGGACGCGATGGGCCTGCGCCCCCGCACGGACGACAAGCTCGAGCTGGACCCGATCGACATCGACTGGGACCACTTCGCGGCCGACAACCTCAGCTACCACGGCAAGAACCTCACGATCACGTGGGACGAGCCGGGCGGCACGAAGTACTACGGCGACGACGTCCCGGAGGGCTACTCGGCCTACCTGGACGGGAAGCTGCTCTTCACCGTCGACAAGCTCTCGCACGTCGTCTACGACCCGGCCACGGGCACCGTCCAGACGGACGACGGCGCCACCGCGAGCAACGTGTCGAAGGCCGGCCTCACGGACGCGCAGGACGTCCCGCTGGCCGCCGGCTCGCGCGTCGTCGACGCGCTCGCGAAGGCCGGCACCCCGGCCGCGCCGAGCGACGACACGGCGGTGGACGTCGCGGCGGGCAAGCCCGTCACCTCGACCTTCGACGCGAGCGGTCACGCCGCGAAGCAGGCCGTCGACGGCGTCACCACGATGACCTCCTACTGGGGCACCGCGGGCTCGTCGAACGCGAGCGACTCCCTGACGATCGACCTCGCCGACGGCGGGGCGGCCGTGCCGGTCGACGACGTGCGCGTGTACTTCTACCGGACGTCGTCGAGCGGGACCGACCCGGGGTACGCGGCGCCGTCGCAGTACCTCGTCGAGTACGACGACGGCTCCGGCTGGAAGCCGGTGCCGGACGAGGCGCGCAGCCCCGTCTACCCGCAGGGCAACTACAACCACGTCCAGTTCCCGCAGGTGAAGGCCGAGAAGCTGCGCGTCACGGTGCAGCACGCGGCGGGCGCCAAGACGGGCATCAAGGAGGTCCAGGCGTTCTCGACCGGGGCCCAGGCCCCCGACCCGACCGCCACGGGTCCGCACGCCGACGCGTGGGTCGACTCGACCTACAACCAGACCGGGTCGGCACGCCTCCTGGGTCTCGCCCAGGGCGCAGGCGCGAACGCTACGCCCGTCACCGCGCAGTGGAGCGTCGTCTCCGCTCCCGACGGCGGCAAGGCGTCGTTCGTGAGCGAGCACGCGGCGTCCACGGTGGTCCGGTTCAGCAAGGCCGGCTCGTACACGCTGCGCCTGACCGCGAACCAGGGCGACCAGGCCGACAGCACCGACGTCGTCGTGCAGGGCACCGCGCTCGAGGAGGGGCAGATCAACGTCGCCCCGACGGGCAAGGCGTCCGCGAGCTACACGGCGGGGTGGAACAACGTCAACGCCGTGAACGACGGCAAGCCGGCGTTCTACTCGGGTGGCAACCAGACCGACCTGTGGGGCACGTGGACCGGGGCAGAGCCCGCGACGCGTTGGCTGCAGTACACGTTCGACCAGCCCGTGCGGGTCGACCGGACGTCGATCGACTTCTGGTACGACAGCACCTCCGGCGGGAGCGGCGTCGCCGTCCCGAAGGGCTGGAAGCTCCAGTACTGGGACGCCTCGGCGGCGAACGGCGCCGGCGACTGGGCCGATGTCACCCACCCGTCCGGGTACGGCGTCAAGCGTGACGCCACGAACGAGGTCACGTTCGACGCGGTCACGACGACGCGCCTGCGCGCCACGTTCGACGCTCTCCCGAACAGCGCCGGCTCGGCGTACTCCGCCGTCGGCGTCAGCGAGTGGCGCGTCTTCGCGGCGGCCGCCGCGTCCGTCGACCCGGTCGACGTGCGCACGACGATCGGCAAGGCGCCGACCCTCCCCGCGAAGGTCGACGTCGTCTACGAGGACGGCACCCGCCTCGCCACCCCCGTGACCTGGGACGCCGTCGACGCGGCCGACCTCGCGCAGGAGGGCTCCGTCCAGGTCTCCGGGACGGTCGCGAACACCACGCTGGGAGCCTCGGCGACGGTGTGGGTCCGCTCGGCTCTCGGGCAGACGATCACGACGGTGAGCCCCGTCGAGGTGGCCACCGCCGCTGGGACGGCGCCGCAGCTCCCGGGCACCGTCACCGTCCAGTTCAACGACGGCACGCGCCAGAGCGGTGTGGCCGTGCAGTGGGCGGCGATCGACCCGGCGCAGTACGCGAAGGAGGGCACCTTCCGGGTCGCGGGGACGGTGGACGGCACCGACATCAAGGCGTCGGCGACCGTGACCGTCGGCTCCGGCGGGGACGGCGGGGGCGACGAGGTCGGCCCGTCGATCGAGAAGGTGTCGGTCGGCGGCGGCGACACGGTGTCGGGGAAGGTGACGTTCCAGGTCGACCTGGGTGGTGACGCGAAGGACGTGAGCTACACGTACGTCGAGCTCAACAAGGGCGCGGGGCAGACGTGGGTCACGGACAACACCAAGGCGCCGGGTTCGACGAACGCGGGCCTGCACCCGACGCTGGTCGTGGACACCACGACCCTCGCGAACGGCGCGTACGGGCTGAAGATCGACGCGGTGGGGACGAACGGGAAGACGACCGAGAAGAAGGTCTCCTTCACGATCAACAACGCCCCACGGCTGTCGTTCGTCACCCCGAAGGACGGGGCGACGGTCTCGGGGAAGGTCGCCGTGAAGGTCGACCTGCAGGGCCAGGGCCTCAAGGCCTACAACCTGCGGATGGACTCGGCGGGCCTGTCGTACGCCTACCAGCCGAAGGCGGGCGAGCAGACGTTCACCTGGGACACCACGACCGTGACGGACGGCGTGCACACGCTGCTCGCGACGGCCACGGACGACGCGGGGAACAAGACGACGATCACCGAGAAGGTGACGGTCGCCAACACCCCGGCGTGGGACGCGTCGAAGGTCTACAGCACCGGCGACAAGGTCGCCTCCGGCGGGTCGGTCTGGACGGCGTCGTGGTGGACGCAGAACCAGAAGCCGGGGGACCCGTACGGGCCGTGGCAGGAGATCGCGTCCGCGTCGGACGGCACGGCGCTGTGGACGGCGTCGCGGATCTTCAACTCCGGTGACAAGGCGGTCTACCAGGGCGTGACGTACCAGGCGCAGTGGTGGACCCGGAACGAGAAGCCGGGGGCCGTGAACGGCCCCTGGAAGAAGCTCGGCTGACGGGCACGGGCCGGCCGCTCTCTCGGGGAGCGGCCGGCCCTTCCCGTACCCCCACGCGTGCCCGACGAACAAGGGAGCTCTTCATGGCACCGCTCACCCTCCGGCGACCGCGGCTCGTCGCCCTCGCGGTCGGCGCGGCCCTCGCCGCGACGACGGCGCTGGTCGGCGCCGCGCCCGCCCGGGCGGACGACCGCCCGCAGCCGACGAGGACCATCGACTCGCCCGGCAACCCGATCATCAAGGACGGGTCGCTCTACACGGCCGACGCCGCGACGCTCGTCGGCGACGACGGCCGCCTCTACGTCTATGCCGGTCACGACGAGGCCGGGCCGCAGACCGGGACGTTCGTCATGCACGACTACACGGTCATGGCGACCGACGACGTCGCGAGCGGGACGTGGGACGTCTACGAGGACGACCTCGACCCCGCCGCCACGTTCGCGTGGGCCGACGGCAACGCCGCCTACGCGGGCCAGGTCGTGCGCGGCGCCGACGGCCGGTACTACTGGTACGTCCCGATCGAGACGAAGGACGCGTCCCAGCCCAGCCGGATGGCGTTCGGCGTCGCGGTCTCCGACACGCCCGTCGGCCCGTGGAAGGACGCGATCGGCAAGCCGCTGCTCACCTGGAAGGACGTGTTCGGGACGAGCACGGACGGCCAGGAGCTCATCGACCCGACGATGTTCCGCGACGACGACGGCCGGGTGTACCTGTACTGGGGCTCGTGGGGCGTCGCGCGGATGGTCGAGCTGAACGCTGACATGACGACGCTCGCCGACCCCACGATCCGGACCGTCTCGGGGCTGAGCGACTTCTACGAGGGGCCGTGGGTGTTCAAGCGCGGCGACCTCTACTACATGCTCTACGACTGGAAGCGCGGCGGCAGCGACTGCACCCCGTCGAACTACCAGGCGTGCATCGCGTACGCGACCGCGACCAGCCCCACCGGGCCGTGGACGTACCAGGGGATCATCCTGTCCGGGACGTCGGCGACGACCGTCCACCCGTCGATGCTCGAGTTCGAGGGAAAGTGGTACCTGACCTACCACACCAAGGACGCCGTGGGCGGCGGCCACTTCCGGCGGTCGGTCGCGATCGACGAGGCGCACTGGGACGGCACGAAGATCCTTCCGGTCGAGCAGACGCTCGCCGACGACCCGGCCTACCGGCTGACCACGAACGTCGCCCCCGAGGCGACCGTGACGGCGTCGTACACCGAGCAGCCGCCGATGCGGACGACCGCGGTCAACGACGGCTTCCGCGCGACGACGGCCCTCTTGCCCCCCGACCAGTGGGGGAACTACCGGTCGACGACGAGCACCGTCGAGAAGGACTGGCTGTCGTACCAGTGGGACGCGCCGGTCCGCACGGGCTCCGTGGGCATCGAGTTCCACCGCGACTCCAACTGGATCCGTCAGCCGGCGTCGTGGACGCTCGAGTACCTCGACGCGTCCGGCGACTGGAAGCCCGTGCAGGATGCGACCTACCCGACCGCGACCGACACGTGGCACACCGTGACCTTCACCCCGGTGACGACGACGGCGCTCCGGGCCACGTTCGCCGGCCAGCCCGAGGGCGCGTCCTTCCACTCGGTGTCCGTCTCCGAGTGGGAGGTCTACGCCGACGCTCCGTCGTCGGTCGCCCCGGTGACGGTGACGACGGCGCCCGGGAAGGCGCCCGCCCTCCCCGAGGCCGTGCGGACCGTCGTCGACGGGCAGTCGCTCTGGGCGCCCGTGACCTGGCGCGCCCTCGACCCGGCGGACTACGCCGAGGCCGGGACCTTCCAGGTGGAGGGGCGCGTCCTCGGGGACGCGTCCGGGTACGTCGAGGCGACGGTCGACGTCACGGACGACGCCACGCCGACGCCACCGGCGGACACCGCCGCACCCCTCGTGAGCCTCGCCGTCGCCGGCACCGCGGGCCAGGACGGCTGGTACGCGTCGCCCGTCACCGTGCGCGTGCGCGCCGAGGACGACACCGACTACCTGACGACCGTCTCCGCGCAGGTGGGCGACGGCGCGTGGAGGTCCGCGGACGGCGTCCGGCACCTCGACGCCACCGTGAGCACCGAGGGCACGACGACGGTGCGCGGCAAGGCCAAGGACGCGTCCGGCAACGTCTCCGACGAGGTCGCCCGGACCGTGAAGCTCGACACCACCAAGCCGGTCGCGACCGCGCACGTCGACGCCGGCGCGCGGACCGTGACCGTCGACGCGACCGACGCGCTGTCCGGCGTCGCGTCGCTGCGCTACCAGCTCGACGGCAAGGGCGCATGGGCCGACGGCGAGCTCGGGAAGGCGATCGGCGTGCCCGACGCCCTCCCGCACACCGTGGCCTACCGCGTGACCGACAAGGCCGGCAACACCGCCACGGGGAGCGCCGTCGTCCCGCTCGGGGACGACGTCCACCTCACCGGCGACGTCGCCGGCTACGCGACGGCCGGCGCGTCGTTCACGTCCGGCTGGGAGAACGTCGGCGGGCTCAACGACGGCACGAACGGCCTGTTCGAGAACGACGCCGCCAAGTACGGGACGTCGTGGGGCACCTGGCCGCAGGTCGGCCGCCAGACGGCGACCCTCACCTGGCCGTTCGCCGTCACCGTCGACCGGACCGGCGTCTGGTGGTACCGCGACTCGCCCGACGAGGCGGACGGGGGCATGATCCCCCCGAAGAGCTGGACGCTCCAGTACCTCGACGCCGACGGGACGACCTGGCACGACGTCGTCCTCGCCGACGGAAGCACGTACGGGCGGGACAGCGACGGCTTCGCCACCACGCAGTTCGCGCCCGTGACCACGACCGCGCTGCGCGTCGTCGCCGAGTCCTGGGGCTCGTCCGACGGCGGCGGGTCCACCGGGATCCGGGAGTGGCAGGTCGTCGCCGCGGAGCCCGAGGAGAGCCCGGCGCCCGAGCTCGCGTTCGTCACGCCCGACGACGGCGCGACCGTCTCCGGGACCGTTCCCGTCACCGTGTCGCTCGACGGCACCGACCTCCAGGCCTACAACCTGCGGGTCGACGCCGCAGGGCTGTCGTACGCGTGGAAGCCGAAGGCCGGCGACCGGACGCACGCGTGGGACACCACGGCGCTCGCCGACGGCGTGCACACCCTGCTCGCCACGGCGACCGACGCCGCGGGCCACAAGACGACGATCACCCGCAAGGTCACCGTCGACAACGCCCCGAAGGTCGCGGCCTGGGACGCGTCGAGCGTCTACACGGCCGGTGACCGGGTGTCGTTCTCCGGCTCGACGTGGCTGGCGACGTGGTGGACGCAGAACCAGAAGCCGGGGGACCCGTACGGGCCGTGGCAGGAGATCGCGTCCGCGTCGGACGGGACCGCGGTGTGGACGGCGTCGCGGATCTTCGACGCCGGTGACGAGGCGGTCTACCAGGGCGTGACGTACCAGGCGCAGTGGTGGACCCGGAACGAGAAGCCGGGGGCCGCGAACGGCCCCTGGAAGAAGCTCGGCTGACTCCGTCGACCGGCCGCTCTCCGGAGTGGCCGGTCGACGGTCTCCCTTCTTGACACCCCGTGTGTGAGCGCTAACATCGGTGACCGTCCCACCGCCACCGCTCGCCCGATCAGGGCAGGGTGGTGCGGCTCTCGATTTACAACGATGTAGAGGAGTGGCCATGAGCACGGACCAGAGGCGCCGACACCGGGCGCCACGCGGAAGTCGCGCCCTCGTCGCTGGAGCGGCCGCGGTCGTCGTCGCCGGCGGCGCCGTTCTCGCGACAGCCCCGTGGCGGGCCGACACCGCGGCCGCCCAGGACCGGGGCGCGGCGCACGACACGCAGGCAGCCGACACGGCCCGGACCGCGCACCTGCCGGCCGGCGGGCTCTCGGTCGACGGCGACGTCGCACCCGTCCACGACCCGGCGCTCTTCGTCGACGACGACGGCACCTGGTACGTCTTCTCCACCGGTCTCCTGCACCGCGAGCAGGGCGGGACGATCCTCGTCCGCGCGTCGCACGACGGTGGCGTCACGTGGGAGTCCGAGGGGACCGTCTGGGACGAGATCCCTGCCTGGATCGACGAGAAGTTCGGTGCGAACGGCGGGACCCTGCCCGACAACCTGTGGGCGCCCGCGATCTACGAGCACGACGGCACGTACTACCTGTACTACTCGGCGTCGACGTTCGGGTCGAACACGTCCGTGACAGCGCTCGCCACGAACACGACGCTCGACCCCGAGGACCCCGACTACCGCTGGGTCGACCGAGGCCCGGTGCTCGAGTCGCCGACCCCCATCACGCGTGACGGCCTCCAGTTCAACGCGATCGATCCGAGCGTCGTCGAGGACCACGGCACGCCGTACCTGTCGATCGGGTCCTTCTGGTCGGGCCTGTTCCTCGTGCCCCTCGAGTGGCCGAGCGGCAAGCCCGTCGACGGCTGGGCCGAGAAGTCCGTGCACCTCGTGGACCGGATGGCCCCGCCGAACGCGGTCGAGGGATCGCAGATCGTGAAGCACGGCGGGTACTTCTACCTGTTCGCCTCGTTCGACTTCTGCTGCCAGGCCGCGAACAGCACGTACCACGTGGTCGTCGGCCGGTCGAAGGACGTCGCCGGGCCGTACCTCGACGCGAGCGGCACGTCCATGCTCGACGGCGGCGGCACGACGGTCCTCGACAAGAACGGCGCGGAGGTCGGGCCGGGCGGGCAGTCCGTGTTCGGGGACGTGCTCGCCTACCACTACTACGACGCGTCCAACGCCGCCGCGCCGTACCTGCCGACCCTCGGGCTGCAGAAGCTCGGTTGGAAGAACGACTGGCCCACGGTCGACGCGGCCGCCGACGGGGCAGCCGTCACGCGCCAGCCCGCCGACTCCTCGACGCGCGCGGGGACCACCGCGACCTTCACGGTCGGGGTCACCGGGACCCCGGCGCCGGTGGTGACCTGGCAGGTGTCGTCCGACGGGGGCGCGACCTGGGCGGCCGCGCCCGGCTCCCGGGCGGCCCGGGCACAGCGCGGGACGGCGACGCTGCGGTTGTCGCACGTCGCGGCGGCCCAGGACGGGCTCGAGGTCCGAGCGCGCGTGCGCAACCCTCACGCGGCCGTGACGAGCGCCGTCGCGACGCTCACGGTCCGGACGCGCTGAGCCGATCCGGCCGGCGGGGAGCCGTGGCCGCGGACGCTGGATCGTCCGCGGCCACGGCCGCACCGTTCAGGCGCGGGCGAGGCGGCCCTCGAGCGCAGTCCAGGACTCGGGCGCCAGGCGGACCGTGGTCGTGCCGGCGCCGTCCGGGGTGACGGCGCGTGCGACGTCGACGGCGGACCAGCAGGCCCGCTCGACCTTCGCCGCGTGCTCGGGCCCGGCGACGGCCGGCTCGTGGTCGGCGACCATCTGCCGTCCCTGCTCGACGGAGACGATCGCGCCCGTGTGGGCGAGCTCGACCTCGACCACCTGGTCGGTGCGGTTGGTGAGGAAGACGGCGAGCGCGCCGTCGTCGTCGAGGGTGGCCGCGGCGGTCACGGCGGGGACCTCCCCGTACCGGGTCGTGGTGAACGTGGGCGCGTCCACGCGGAGGTCGAGCGCGTCGCCGCGGGCGAGCCTCGCCGTCGTCGCGAAGGGGTGGAAGGTGGGCTGGCGCCAGGCCTCGCCGCCGGGCTCGGTCATGATCGGCGCGATCACGTTGACGAGCTGCGCGAGGCAGGCGACGGGGACGCGGTCGGCGTGGCCCAGGAGCGTGACGAGCAGGTCGCCGACGACGACCGCGTCGAGCGCCGAGTAGACGTCCTCGATGATGCGTGGGGCGTCGCGCTGGATCGGCAGGTTCGACTCGCCCGGGAAGCGGGACTCGAGGTACCAGACGTTCCACTCGTCGAACGAGAGCGTGATCTGCTTGTCGGAGCGGCGCTGCGCCCCGACGGCGTCGGCCGACGCGACGACGCGCCGGATGAAACGGTCCATGCCGGTGCCGGACCCGAGGAAGCTCGCTCGGTCGCCGTCGAGCTCCTCGTAGTAGGCGTGCAGGGAGAGGTGGTCGACGAGGTCGTACGTGTACGACAGCACCGTCTGCTCCCAGGCGCCGAAGGTGTCCATCTGCATGGACGACGACCCGCACACGACGAGCTCGATCGACGGGTCGACGAGCTTCATGGCCTTGCCGGCCTCGGCAGCGAGCTTCCCGTACTCGTGGGCGTCCTTGTGCCCGATCTGCCAGGGGCCGTCCATCTCGTTGCCGAGGCACCAGAGCCGGACCCCGTAGGGCTCGGTGCGCCCGTTCGCGATCCGGAGGTCGGCCCAGCGGGTGCCGGCGTCGCCGTTGCAGTACTCGACGAGCGCGGCCGCGGCCTCGACGCCGCGCGTCCCGAGGTTGACGGCCATCATGGGCTCGACGCCCTCGCGCTCGGCCCACTGCAGGAACTCGTCCGTCCCGACGGTGTTCGGCTCGACGGTCCGCCAGGCCAGGTCGAGGAAGGGCTTGCGGTCCTCCACGGGGCCGACGCCGTCCTCCCAGCGGTAGTTCGAGACGAAGTTCCCGCCGGGGTAGCGGACCGTCGTGACGCCGAGCTCGCGGGTGAGGTCGGCGACGTCGCGGCGGAAGCCGTGCTCGTCGGCGGTCGGGTGGCCGGGCTCGTGGATGCCGGTGTAGACCGCGCGGCCCAGGTGCTCGACGAACGAGCCGAACAGGCGGCGGTCGACGGTGCCGACCCGGAAGTCGGGGTGCAGCGTGACACGGGCGTGGGGGTGCGTCATCGGTCCTCTCCTCGCGTTCTACAACGTTGTGATAACGGTCTTTACATCGATGTCTACAACGATGTAGCGTACCGGCCACGGCACCCCGCCGAGACCGGGGCGCCCGCAACGCGGCGGTGCGAGGACGACGGCCACGACCGGGATACGATCCCGGTCCCGGAGCGCGAAGGAGCGGTGACCATGACTGTGACCATGCACGACGTGGCGGCCCACGCCGGCGTGTCCGTGAAGACCGTGTCCAACGTCGTCAACCGCTACCCGCACATCCGTCCCGAGACGCGCGAGCGCGTCGAACGGGCCATCGAGGCGCTCGGGTACCGCGTCAACATCACCGCCCGGAACCTGCGCACGCGGCGCACCGGGATGATCACGCTCGCCGTGCCGGAGCTGTCGCTCGCCTACTTCGCCGAGCTGGCCGACATGGTGATCCGCGCGGCCGACGCCCGCGGCTACACCGTCCTGATCGAGCAGACGAGCGCGTCGCGCCAGCGTGAGGTCGACGTCCTGCGCGGACGCCAGCAGCGGGTGACCGACGGCCTGATCTTCTCCCCCCTCGAGCTCGGCCAGGACGACATCGAGCTGTTCGACGTCCCGTTCCCGCTCGTCGTGCTCGGCGAGCGCGTGTTCGACGCGCCGGCCGACCACGTCACCATGAACAACGTCGAGGCCGCCCGCGCCGCGACGCAGCACCTGATCGACCTCGGGCGGCGCCGCATCGCCGTCGTCGGGGCGCACCCGGGCGAGGTCGTCGGCTCGGCCGCGCTGCGCATGCGCGGCTACGAGCAGGCCCTCGCCGACGCCGGGATCCCGTTCGACCCGGCGCTCGTCGGCGAGGCCGGTGCCTGGCATCGCCAGACCGGAGCGGAGGCGATGCGCGGGCTGCTCGACTCGGGCGTCGAGCTCGACGCGGTCTTCGCGCTCAACGACGCCATGGCGCTGGGTGCGCTCCACACGCTGCACGCGCGCCGGCTCGACGTCCCGGGCGACGTCGCCCTCATGGGGTTCGACGACGTCGACGACGTCCGGTACTCCGTACCCACGATCACGTCGGTCGCCCCCGGGCGCGAGCAGATCGCGTCGGCGGCCGTCGAGCTGGTCCTCGAGCGCATCGAGGCCGAGGGCAGCGGCGTCGCCGTGCCATTCAGACGGGTCGTCCCCGACTCGTCGATCGTCGGTCGCGAGTCGACCGGCGACGTCCCCGAGGGGGGCGGCGAACGGGTCGTCGGAGTGCAGCCGGGCGGCGAGGAGGAGGTCGCGCCGCTCACCTGACCGAACCGGTCCGGGCGCGCGCCCGGCCGGTCATCTCGTGGGGCCGGACGAACGTCTTCGAGCCACACGTGAACGCTCACATTCCAACGTTGGAAAGGATGGCCGAGGAGGGCCGTCCGACCAGGCCACAGCTGGCCGACATCTCAAGGAGGAGAAATGAACACCACGCGCACCCGTCGATGGGGCGCCGCGGCGGTCGCGGCACTCGTCGGCCTGGGACTCGCCGCCTGCTCGTCGGGCGGCGGAGGCTCGGACGGCACGGCGACCGGCGGCTCCGGCGGCGGCAGCAAGGCTTCATGCACCAACAAGATCCAGAAGCCCGATGCCACGAAGGTGACCGTCTGGGCCTGGTACCCGGCGTTCGAAGACGTCGTGAACCAGTTCAACGGGGCCCACGACGACGTCCAGATCTGCTGGACGAACGCGGGCCAGGGAGCCGACGAGTACAACAAGTTCACGACGGCGATCCAGGCGGGCAAGGGCGCCCCGGACGTCATCATGCTCGAGTCCGAGGTGCTCCCGACGTACGAGACGCTCAAGGGTCTCGAGGACCTCACGAAGTACGGCGCCTCCCAGGACCTCGCGTCCAAGTACACCGAGGGTTCGTGGAAGGACGTCACGAGCGGCAGCTCCATCTACGCCATCCCCGTCGACGGCGGCCCGATGGGCATGCTGTACCGCAAGGACATCTTCGACAAGTACAAGGTCAAGGTGCCCACCACGTGGGACGAGTTCGCGACCGCGGCGCAGCAGCTCAAGGACGCCGGGTTCAAGGGCACCATCACCGACTTCCCGACCAACGGCAACGCGCTGCTCTACGCGCTCCAGGCACAGGCCGGCTGGACGCCGTTCACCTACGACGCGGGCGACCCGACGAAGATCGGGATCAACGTCGACACCCCCGAGAGCGAGAAGGTGATCGACTACTGGAACGGCCTCGTCGGCAAGGGCCTCGTCGCGCACGAGGACGCGTTCGGCACCGACTACAACACCAACCTCGTCGACGGCACCTACGCGGTGTACCTCGCTGCCGCCTGGGGCCCCGGCTACCTGCAGGGCCTGTCCGGCGCCGACAAGAACGCGAAGTGGGTCGCGGCGCCCATGCCGCAGTGGGACACCGCGAACCCCGTCCAGGTGAACTGGGGCGGCTCGACGTTCGCCGTCACGACCCAGGCCAAGGACAAGAAGGCCGCCGCCGAGGTCGCCCTGGGCGTGTTCGACAACGACGCCGCCTGGAAGATCGGCATCGACAAGGCCGCGCTGTTCCCGCAGTTCAAGTCCGTCCTCGAGTCCGACGCGTTCAAGAACAAGAAGTACCCGTTCTTCGACGGCCAGCAGATCAACAAGGACGTCTTCCTCGCCTCGGCGCAGGGCTACTCCGGGTTCCAGTTCAGCCCGTTCCAGGTCTACGCCTACGACCAGCAGACGCAGGCCTTCCACGACATGATCAGCAAGAAGCAGTCGGCCGCTGACACGCTCAAGGGCCTCCAGGACAAGCTGGTCAAGTACGCCCAGGGCCAGGGCTACACCGTCAGCCAGTAGTGCGCGTCGGGGGCCCGTGAGCGTCAGCCCGCGGGCCCCCGCCCGACCGCAGGAGAACCCCCATGACCGTCACCTCGCCTACGCGCGCGCCCTCGTCGCGGACGCGCCGCGCCCCCGAGCGGAGCAAGCCGAGCCTGCTCGACGCCCGGCGGCAGCGCTGGGGCTGGCTCTTCGTCGCCCCCTTCATGATCGTGTTCGTCACGTTCCTCGTCGTCCCCCTCTGCTATGCCTTCTGGCTCAGCCTCCACAACAAGGGGCTCGCGACCGGCGGCAAGAGCCTGTTCGTCGGGCTGGACAACTACACGCGGGCGTTCACCGACCCGGAGTTCCTCCACGGCCTGCTCCGTGTTGCCGGCTTCGTCCTCGTCATGGTGCAGATCCAGATCGGCTTCGCGCTGCTCATCGCCCTGGTCCTCGACACGCTCTCGTCGAAGCTGTCCCGGGCGTCGCGCCTGCTCATCTTCATGCCCTACGCGGTCCCCGCCATGATCGGGGCCCTCATGTGGGGCTTCCTGTACAGCCCGAAGTTCGGCCCCGCGCAGGACATCTTCGGTCTCTTCGGCCTCACGGCCCCGGACTTCCTGTCGACGAACCTCGTGTTCGCGAGCCTCGTCAACGTCGTGACGTGGCAGTGGGTCGGCCACTACATGATCATCATCTACTCGGCGCTGCGCGCCGTGGACCCCGCCCTCTACGAGGCCGCGACGCTCGACGGAGCCAGCCCCTGGCAGACCGCGTGGCGGATCAAGATCCCCATGGTCGTGTCCTCGCTCGTGATGATCACGATCTTCTCCATCATCGGGACGCTCCAGTTCTTCACCGAGCCCACGATCCTGCGCGGCGTCGCGCAGGGATCCATCTCGGCGTCGTACACGCCGAACATGTACGCCTACGCGCTCGCGTTCTCCTACAACCAGTTCAACTACGCGTCCGCGATCGCGTTCGCGCTGGGGATCGTCGTGTTCATCGGCTCCTACGTGTTCCTCTTCGCCACTCGCAAGCAGAACGGACTGAAGTGATGTCCACCCCCACGCTCCAGGACGACCGCACCGCGAACGACGCCCGGGCCCCGCGCGCCACGACCAAGCCCCGGCGGCAGGTCCGTGCGGGCTCCCACCTGCTCCTGCTGGCCTTCGCCGTCTACTTCCTGATCCCGCTGTGGTGGCTGCTCGTCGCCTCGACCAAGTCCAACAGCGGCCTGTTCGTCGGATCGGGCGGGCCCCTGTGGTTCAACGGCGACTTCAACTTCGTCGAGAACGTCAAGGGCCTGTTCACGCACGACGGCGGCATCTACTGGACCTGGTTCCGGAACTCGTTCGTGTACGCGCTCGCAGGCGGGGTCGGAGCCACGCTCCTGTCGCTCCTCGCGGGCTACGGCTTCGCCATGTACCGCTTCCGCGGACGCGCGTTCCTGTTCTCGGTCCTGCTCGGGTCCCTGATGATCCCGGCCACCGCTCTCGTCATCCCGACGTTCGTGCTGCTGTCGGACTTCAACCTCATCGACACGATGTGGGCGGTCATCCTGCCGTCGCTCCTCAGCCCGATCGGCGTCTACCTCATCCGCGTCTACGCGCAGGAGGCGCTCCCGCAGGACACGATCGACGCGGCCCGCGTCGACGGCGCGGGGGAGCTGCGGACGTTCTTCCGCGTGAGCGTCCCGCTCCTGCGCCCGGCCGTCGTCACCGTGCTGCTGCTCACGACGGTCGCCACGTGGAACAACTTCTTCCTCCCGCTGGCCGTGCTGCGCAGCCAGAAGCTGCTCCCCGTGACCGTCGGCCTCAGCAACTGGCAGGCGCTGTCCAGTGCCGGCGCAGGCAACGAGCAGGCCTGGAACCTCATCGTCACGGGCGCGCTCCTGTCGATCGTGCCGCTGATCGTCGCGTTCCTCGCGCTCCAGCGCTACTGGCAGTCCGGCCTGACCCTCGGCAGCGTCAAGTAGCACGCCCGGCCCGCCGCCCCTACCGCATCCGAACCCCGCTGACCCGCAGCGCCACTTCCCGGAGACCTCCATGCACCACGCCACCGTCACGCTCGACCCCGCGTTCGTCGTCGGGCCCGTCCGTCCCCGGACGTTCGGCACGTTCGTCGAGCACCTCGGGCGCTGCGTCTACACCGGGATCCACGAGCCCGGGCACCCCACCGCCGACGCCGACGGGTTCCGGGGCGACGTCCTCGCGCTCACCCGGGAGCTGGGGGTGACGACCGTGCGCTACCCGGGCGGGAACTTCGTCTCGGGCTACCGGTGGGAGGACGGCATCGGGCCGGTCGACCAGCGGCCCACCCGGCTCGACCTCGCCTGGCACTCGAGCGACCCCAACACGGTCGGCGTGGACGAGTTCATGCGGTGGACGCGCGCGGCGGGCGTCGAGCCGATGATGGCCGTCAACCTGGGCACGCGCGGGGTCCAGGAGGCCCTCGACCTGCTCGAGTACTGCAACGTCCCGGGCGGCTCGTACTGGTCCGACCAGCGCCGGGCCAACGGAGCCGAGGAGCCCTACCGCGTGAAGATGTGGTGCCTCGGCAACGAGATGGACGGCCCGTGGCAGATCGGCCACAAGACGGCGTCCGAGTACGGGCGTCTCGCCGCCGAGACCGCGCGGGCCATGCGGATGGTGGACCCCGGGCTCGAGCTCGTGGTCTGCGGGTCGTCCAGCTCGGCGATGCCGACGTTCGGCGAGTGGGAGCGGACCGTCCTCACCGAGACGTACGAGCACGTCGACTACATCTCCGCGCACGCGTACTACTGGGAGGAGGACGGCGACCTCGCGTCCTTCCTGGCGTCGTCGGTCGACATGGACCACTTCGTGGACGCCGTGTCGGCCACCGCCGACCAGGTGCGGGCGGCCGGCAAGCACGACAAGCGGATCCACATCTCGTTCGACGAGTGGAACGTCTGGTACCAGAACGCCGAACCGTCCGCGCCGCCCAGCGGCGACGACTGGCCCGTCGCGCCCGCCCTCCTCGAGGACCGCTACGACGTCGCCGACGCCGTGGTCGTCGGGAGCCTGCTGATCTCGCTCCTGCGGCACACCGACCGGGTGCACGCGGCGTCGCTCGCACAGCTCGTCAACGTCATCGCCCCGATCATGACCGAGTCCGGCGGCCCCGCCTGGCGGCAGACGATCTTCCACCCGTTCGCGCTCACCGCAGCGCACGCCCGTGGCGAGGTGCTGCGCGCCGTCGTCGAGGCGCCCGACGTCCCGACCGCGAAGTTCGGCGACGTCCCCGTCGTCGACACCGTCGCGACGCACGACCCGGAGACCGGCGAGGTCGTCCTGTTCGTCGTCAACCGGTCCGTGGACGCGCCGCTCCGGCTCGAGATCGACGCCCGCGCCTTCGGGGTGGAGTCGGTCACCGAGGCGCTCACCCTCGCGAACCCCGACCTGCACTGGCGTGCGACCGTCGAGGACGACTCGTCCGTCCGGCCCGAGGTGAACACGTCCGTGAAGGTCGCCGACGGGCGCGTCGAGGGCGAGCTGCCGCCCGTCTCGTGGACCGTCGTGCGGCTGGGGCGCGGGGAGGCCTGAGCCCAGCCCGCAGGCGGCCGGCCGAGGCAGCACGGGGCGCCCGACCTCGACGCGTGCCACCGGCGCCCGTCCCGCTGCTCGCCGTGCGCGAGCCGTGGGGCGGGCGTCCGTCGTCCCGGCTCGGTCAGCTCGCCCGGGAGAGCGCGGGCTCGACGGCGGTCGGCACGGGCCGAGTCGCGCCGGGAACCGCGCGCACGACGGTGCCCGCGCCGGCGAGGGCGACGAGGGTGGGGTCGTCGTGGGCTGCGTCGGTGACCACGACGCTGAGGGAGCTGCGGGGGACGGCTTCGACGACGGAGTCGTGGCCGAGGGTGGTG